>JBDHLU010000001.1:0-68902 GCA_039656555.1 Gemmatimonadota bacterium
CGATATGCAGTCTGCGGCTGAGCGTACCATCGAGGCGCAACTCGAATTCATCGAATCGGGTGGTGCAGGTACGTACCGGCACGCGACGTATCAGCAGTTTGTCGATAGCGTGAGGGTCGAGGGGCAAAAGGTGGCCCAGACGCCTTATCTACAAGGCGCAGTCGTCACGCTCGACGTTGACTCGGGCTACGTGCGTGCCATGGTAGGAGGCCGCGACTATGGGGATTCGGAGTTCAATCGCGCCACCCAAGCCGAGCGTCAGGCGGGATCCACGTTCAAGCCGTTTGTCTACTTGGCTGCCATTCGTGCCGACTACCCGCCGAGCTACATGATCGACGACGGACCCATCAGCATCATGCAAAACGACACGATGCCCTGGGAGCCACAGAATTTTGACGACCGGTTCTACGGGCCGATGACCATGCGTCGAGGGCTGTACCTGTCGCGCAACTTGATCGCCATTCGATTAGGGATGCAGCTCGGGGTACCGGCAGTTGTCGGTGAGGCGTCGCGTTTCGGGTTTTCCACTCCGATTCCCCGGTTCAATTCGATGTTCATTGGGTCTGCGTCGGTGATCCCGATCGAGATGGCCTCGGCGTACACGGCGTTTGCGAGTCTCGGGACGCAGGCGGCACCGCGGGCAATTCTCCGCGTCGAGGACTCGCGCGGAAATATCGTGTGGGAGCCGCAGACGCGCCGTACGCAGATCATCGACAAGGAGCACATGTACCTCGTCACCAACATGATGCGCGACGTGATCCGGCGTGGCACAGCGTTTGGTGCGATTTGGGCTCGGGGCGGTTTTCACCAGGAGGCGGCCGGCAAGACCGGTACGACCAACGATGGAACCGACGTTTGGTTCGCTGGATTCACGCCGGATTTGGTCACCGTTGTGTGGATCGGGTTCGACCAGCCGAAGAAGATCAAGGCCAACGCGCAAGGCGGCTTGCTCGCGGGGCCGGTGTGGGCGCGGTATATGAACGAGATCTACGAGCGTCGAGCTCCCGCCAAGGCATGGCAGCGGCCGGAAGGGTTGATCGGCCGTCAAATCGATATCACTACGGGATACCTCGTCCATCCGCTGTGTCCTCGGCAGTCACGTGCCTTCGAGTGGTTCATTCCCGGGACCGAGCCGACCGAGATTTGCCCTGTGCACAACCGCTTGGTCCCAGGGCTTTCGACGCCTCCCGACGATGCGGACGAGGACTCGACGCATCAGCACTAGCTCACGTCGGTCGTATCTGCGCCTCTCCGCACCGTTCGTTTGGCCGGCCGTAGGGCCGCTCATTCACGACGGTGCCGTGCTCATCGGGCCCGCCGGAACGATCGACGAGGTGGGCCCCGCTGACGCCGTTCCGTCGCCCCCGGATGCGGACGTGCACACATTTGAGAGTTGCGTTCTGCTACCCGGGTTGATCAACGCGCATACGCATCTCGAACTCCACGGTCTACGAGGGAGGGTCGAGGAGGCCGACTTCTTCAACTGGATCCGTGGCATCAAGGTCGCCAAGGAAGAATTGTCGGAAGAGGCCTTCGTTGAGGCCGCGCGTGCTGGTGTCCGCGACACCTGGCGTTGGGGAGTCACTACTGTGGCTGATACGGGCACCAGTGGGGCGACGGTTTGCGCGCTGTCCGAACTTGGCGGACACGGTGTCTACTATCATGAGGCCATCACTCCAGATCCGTTGGCTGTCGAAGCCGTGTTTGCCGACTTCGAAGCCCGGGTAGAAGTGCTGCGCGAGATGGCGGGCGCCGGCGTCAGCGTGGGGGTATCGCCACACGCGCCCTACAGCGTTCATGAAGATCTGTACCGGCGAGTCGTCGGTCTGGCGGATCGTGCGTCCCTTCCCCTGGCTGGACACGTCGCCGAATCGTCGGCGGAGACGGCCTTCGTGACCCAGGGACAGGGCCCGTTTGCCGATCTTTGGCGGTCGAGGGGGCTCGACCTTCCTGAGCCACGCCGGAGCCCAGTGCAATTTGCCGCCGACCAGGGTCTCCTCCGACCCGAAACGCTCGCGATTCACGCGGTACAGGTGGACGACGAGGACGTGGCTCTTCTGGCTACCCACGACGCGGCCGTTGTTTCGTGCCCACGGTCGAATGTCCGGCATGGGCACGGACCTCCACCTCTTGCGCGATTGGTGGATGCCGGCATCCGCGTCGGGCTTGGGACTGATTCCATCGTCAGTGTCGGGTCCGTCGACATGTTGGCCGAAGCGCGCGCGGCCTGCGCACTCGAAGGGATCACACCGGAGATTGCCCTCCACCTGCTCACGAGAGGGGCAGCTAGCGCACTCGGTCTCGATCGGTCGACCGGGGCCATTGTGCGGGGGCTTCGCGCCGATCTGTGTGTGGTCGATGTTGCTGATGTGAGAGCTGGAGATGGAGCCGAGGCCGTGCTGCACCACAGCGCGCGGGTTGCGGCAACCGTGGTCGGCGGTCGGTTCGTCTATCGGGGGAACTCAAGCGTAGTTTGACACAGGGTGGCACACCGCGCTACGGGCATGCATGGTCCCACTCATTCCCCTCCAGGTGAGCATCCTTGCCGGGCGGCAAAGTGCGCGGTTGCACCACCCCAGTGTCATACGGATCCTACGTGGGTGAGGGAACGCGGTTTCAGTAAACGCCCGCATTATCCTCTCCTACCCATTAGATGCACGTTCCAGACAATTGGTTTCATCGAGTCTAACTCGGGCCATTGCAGAGCTTTACGCGACGGCGTAGGTTTAGGCCCAGTGCCCGCCCGTTCAGCCGAGCGTGGCGGGATTTTGTGCATGTGAATCAGGGAGCCTGGCATGCGTTGTTTGACGCTGAACGCATCCTTTGAGCCGCTCACGCTCGTTCCCGTTCGACGCGCCCTTCGCCTCGTCATCGATGGCAAGGCCGAGATCGTCGAGTCGGACGGTAACCGCGTATTTCGTAGTGCCCATGTTACGGTTCCCCGACCCTCGGTCATTCGACTCCGCCGGTTCGTGCACGTGCCGCGGAAGTTCCGACGGCAGGTTACGAACACCTTCCTCTTCGCTCGCGACCGATATCGGTGTCAGTTCTGCGGTCGACGCGATGTCGAATTGGGATTCCGCGAGTGTTTGACCCGAGACCACCTGGTACCGCTTTCACGGGGTGGATCCAATGCTTGGGCCAACGTGGTGACAGCGTGTTCGACGTGTAATACGCGCAAGGGAAACCGCCTAGTGGCTGAGTGCGGCATGCAGTTGCTCTCTGTGCCAGCCGAACCGCACTTCGTATACCTGACCTGGGCGGTTCGCAAGCTGACGGATGTGCAGTCGAAGTACATCCGGATGTTCTACGGTGAGGATACGCTGCGGCAGTTGGCTGGTCTTTAGAGCCGGTCCTGACCCATCCCCCTATCCCGTCATCCCACCATCCCACTATCTTATCCAGCTACGGAAGTGTCGTGAGGACTGGTTGGACAGTTACAACTTGCTAGAGACCTTTGCCAAGCACGCCAAGAGGGCACCCGATCGTGAGTGTCTGGTGCTTGGCAACCGACGCCTGACGTACGGTCAGGTCCAGTCCGAGGTGGACGCGTTGGCGACGGCTCTGCACGACCTGGGGGTGACCCCAGGGACGCGGGTGGCCGTGGATCTACCCAACTGGCCGGAATGGGTGGTGCTGTTTCTCGCCGTCTCGAAACTCGGTGCGGTGCTCGTACCCCTGAACTCCTCGCTAGGCTATCACGAACTCAAATACCTGTTGCGGCACACCGAGGCGATGGTCGCGGTGGTTGCGCAGAGGTTGGGCGACGTCGACTGCTTCGAGGTGTTCGAGGACCTCGAAGGCTCACTTCCTGACCTCCAGTACCTCGTCAGTGTGGGGATGGAGGACTCCTGGGCGGACGACCGGATCCATAGGTGGTCGGATTTGTTGGCCCGGGGACGCTCACGGGATCCGGTGGCAGGCACGCTCACCGATCCGAAAGACCCCGCGGCGATCCTGTATACCTCGGGTACCATGGGGAAGCCGAAGGGGGTGGTGTTGTCGCTGGAGAGTCTGATCTTCACGGCAGACCGATCGGTCGATGCGCTCGAACAGTCGGCGGATGATCGCGTGCTTGTGGCGGTTCCCTTGTTTACTATCTTTGGGATCCATATCGTGCTCGGCGGACTCGTGAGTGGCGGGACCCTCGTGTTCCAGGAACGATTCGAGCCAGGAGCGGCCCTCGACTTGATCGAAGCGGAGGGCATCACGGTCTGCCACGGTGTGCCAACCATGTTCCAACTCTTGATGCGCGAGCCCTCATTCGAGAGTAGGAATCTGTCCACTGTCCGAACGGGCATTGCGGCGGGGAGCCCGGTCTCCCCAGACCTCGTGCGGAGAATTCGGCGGTGGAATGACGTGCAAATCGCCTATGGACTCACCGAAACGGGTCCGACGGTTTCGATCACTCAGTTCGACGATCCGACTGAGTGCCGCGAATCCACCGTCGGGAGACCGATTTCGGGAGTGGAGGTGCGCGTGCTAGAAGTCATATCCGATGACGCGCACGGTACCAAGGCTGTTGGCGAGCTTGCCGTCCGCGGTCCGAACGTCATGACGGGATACCTCCGCATGCCGTCCGAGACCAAGAAGCTGTTCACGGAGGACGGATTCTTCGTGACCGGCGATCTCGCGTTCGTCGACGAGGCTGGATACGTCACGATCGTTGGAAGACGAAGGGCCATGATCATTCGTGGCGGCCACAATGTCTTCCCCAGAGAGTTGGAAGATGTGCTCCGTACCCATCCGGCACTTGATGATGCCTGTGTGGTCGGGATCCCCAACGAAATACTCGGGGAGCTGATCTGCGCGTGTGTCATTCCGGTGGAAGGAGCGATCATCACTGGGGAGGAGATCAAGGAATTCTGCCGCGAGCACCTTGCCAACTACAAGGTCCCGGATGCGGTCCGGTTCTTCGACACCTTCCCGATGACCGGGAGCGGGAAGGTGCAACGACTGGAACTGGAACGCGTTATGGGGCTGGAATTGAGTAATACGTGAACGACAGAACTCCCAACATGGCGTCGCCAAGCGGCGCCGCCACCGTGCACGCCCCCAACGCAGCATTGATGATCGATTTCGACAACGTCACGTTGGGTATCCGAACCGATCTGCAGAATCAACTTCGTGCGCTGATGAACTCCGAGATCATCAAGGGCAAGGTGGCGGTCCAACGCGCGTATGCCGATTGGCGGCGCTACCCTCAGTACATCGTGCCGCTATCGGAGGCATCCATCGATCTCATTTTCGCGCCGGCATTTGGTTCCAACAAGAAAAATGCGACCGATATCCGTTTGGCTATCGACGCGCTCGAACTCGTATTCACGCGACCGGAGATCGGGGTGTTCATCTTGCTCTCGGGCGATTCGGACTTCTCGAGCCTGGTGCTGAAGCTGAAGGAATACGGAAAATACGTAATCGGTGTCGGGATCCGCGAATCGTCGAGCGATCTGCTCATTCAGAACTGCGACGAGTATTACAGCTACAATGAGTTGACCGGATTCACGAAAGAAAGTGACGTCGAACGCGTGTCGATGGATCCGTGGCAACTCGTCGTGCTCGCGGTGACGCAGATGAAGAAAGAAGAAGACGTGATGCGTTCTGATCGTCTGAAGCAGGTCATGCAGTCGCTCGACCCCACCTTCGACGAAAAGAGCGCCGGCTTCAACCGGTTCAGCAAATTCGTCGTCGAGGCGCAGAATCGAGGAATGATCACGCTTACGAAACTCGACAACGGCCAATTCGCCGTCGATATCGGTGACAACGCCAATGTGTCGCCCGAGGACGAAGAAGCGTTCAAGCAATCGAGTGGCCGCGGCGGAGGTCGTTCAAAGCGTCGTCCACGTTCTAGGGGGCCGGCCAAACGCAGCACGCTGCTCCTGGCCGAAGCGTTCGATCTTCTGCGAGAGGCATTGGTTCAGTTGGGGGCGACCGTCGAAGCGTCCGTAGATGCCGAGGCGGTGCACGAACGGATGTTGGAGCTGTTCTCCGGCGATGATGATCCGTTGTTCGAACGCCCACGGTTCCAACGACTCATGCGCCAAGCGCACGACGCCGATGTAATCGAACTGGTGAAGCAGGGCGACACCTACGCAATGCGATTGAGTACTGCCACACCGGCACCGGCCGCCAAAGTGGAGAAAGGCGAGGACTCAGGCGAAGCGACGAAACGCCCGCGCACGACGCCAAAGACCACGAAGGCCAAGACCACGAGAAAGAGGGCGCCAAGGCGTAAACCGTCAAAGACGGAGGAAGCGGATCAGTCACCGAACGCAGGAAAGAAGGACCAGCCTGCGGCCACTGACCCGGTCGCGCCACGACAGTCGACCGGCTCCCGTTCGCTTGGGCCACGCCGCGGGAGTAGCCGGGGATCTCGAGGTGTGAAGGCTCCACCGAAGCAGGAGGAACCAAAGAGCGCGGAATCGGTGGGTTCGCCCAAACCGACTCCGGATCCCAAACCCACTCCAGAACCCAGATCCAAACCCGCCCCCAAATCCAAACCGGCCCCCAAATCCAAACCGGCCCCCAAATCCAAACCGGCACACACACAACGGGTCGACGGAGCTCCACGATCACCCATCGCCGGCGAGACCGCGTCCTCCGAAGAAGATGGTGGACTTCTCAAGCGCATGAGCGCCGCGATCCAGAAGGTGATGCGGGGTCCGGAGGACGAGTAGCCCGCCCACTCCCGAAGCAGTTCTTCGCGCGTGACACCGTAGGTGTGGCGCGCGATCTGCTTGGGTGCGTGCTCGAGACGACCCTAGGCGGTGCGACGACTGCTGGCCGGATCGTCGAGGTCGAGGCCTACACGGGCCCAGACGACCCGGCGGCTCACAGTTTCGGCAACCGCAAGACTGCGCGAAACACGTCGATGTTTGGCCCAGCTGGGTGTGCCTACGTGTACCGCAGCTACGGCATGCATTGGTGTGTGAACGTGGTGACGGAGCGTCGTGGGTACCCCACTGCCGTCCTGATTCGGGCACTCGAACCTCTGAGAGGGCTCGAGGTAATGCGGGAACGACGAGGGGTGGACCGGGACAGGTTGCTGTGTGCCGGGCCGGGGCGTTTGTGCCAGGCGCTTGCCGTCACCCGTGAACACGATGGCAAGCCGCTGCAACGTGGGCCGCTTCGGGTCCTCGGCGGCGAGCCAAAACCCGATATCGAAATCGGAGTGAGCGGTCGCATCGGGATTTCCAAGGCCAGCGACTGGCCGTTGCGCTTCTACATCGTGGGGTCGCGCTGGTTGTCGCGCTAGAGCCCCCGCGGCGAGGGGTCACGATGGCCGATAGTCGATGGCCGACGGATATACTCCGTCCGCCCGCCCGCCAGTCCGCGGCTACAGCACCTCGTTTCGCGGCGCTACGTCGCGGAACTCCAGAAGCCCGGCATCAGACTACCGTCGATCGTCGCGATGGTCGGTGCGGCCGGCATCGGCGTGGTCGTCGGAAGGACGATCCCGTGAAAAAGGGCCCATTTACAAAGGTTGTTTGTAAGCTCACAACGCCCGTTTGTCGGCTTACAGTCGCCGTTTGCAGCATTACACGCGGCGTCTGCGACCTTACAGTCGCCGTGTGCAATGCTGCAAACGGCGTATGTAACCTTCCCCACACCGTCTGCAACGTTACATATGCCGTTGTAATGCTTGCAAACGGCCAATGTCGGCTTACAAACACCGATTGTCGGCCGGGTTTCCTGTTCCCCTGATTTCGTTGGCTTGCAAACCGTGTCGGTTCACTCATTCACAACCCTCACAGGGAAGTATCCTATGAGTCGCTTCCCCCGAACAGAGCCCGAGATAGCTACGCTTGCCCTCGTGGTCACGCAGGGACTTGCCGTGATTGGCTCTCCATTAGGCATGGTTAGTCGTAGAAGCGACCACCTGGCACGGGTACCAGCCACGCGCTAGATCAATCCGAGTTTCGTCCCGACTTTCTTGAACGCGGCAAGGGCTTCATCGAGGTGCTGGCGCGTATGAGCCGCGGACACCTGGCAGCGTACTCGGGCCTCTCCCTTGGGAACGACAGGGAACCCGAATCCTGTTACGAACACTCCCTCGTCCAACAACATGTCACTCATTTGGATGGCCTTCGCGGTCTCTCCGACGATTACCGGGATAATCGGCGTGTCACCTTCCAACGGTTTGAACCCGAGTTCGAGAAGTTCCCCTCGAAAATATGCGGTATTGTCGCGGAGCGTTTGCACCCGTTCCGGATGGGCCCCCAGATAGTTGACGGCAGCTAGAGCGCTTCCAGCCACTGTACACGGTAATGCATTCGAAAAAAGCTGAGGGCGCGATCGTTGTGTTAGGTAGTCGCACAGCGCTTCCGATGCTGCCGTGAAGCCGCCAGCCGCACCGCCAAGTGCTTTGCCCAGGGTCGATGTGACTATGTCGATGTCCCCGAGTACACCGGCGTACTCGGGAGTCCCGCGTCCACTTTTGCCCAAGACCCCGGTTCCATGCGAGTCGTCGACGGCGACGATGGCATCGTACTTTCGTGCCAACTCCAAGATGTCTGCCAATTTGGCGACATCGCCCTCCATCGAGAAAACGCCGTCAGTGAAGATCATTCGCGTCCGTGCCTCGGCGAATCCCTTGAGTTTCTCCTCTAGGTCGTTCATGTCGGAGTGCTTGTAGACGGCGGAGCGACACTTCGAAATAGATTTCGCCAGACGAATAGCGTCGATGATCGATGCGTGGTTGAACGCATCCGAGATGACGGCGTCGTCCGGGCCCAGCAACGTGGCGCACAGTCCCTCGTTGGCGTTCCAACACGATACGTAGGTCAAGGACCTTTCCGTGCCAACCAGTTGCGCGAGGGCGCGTTCGAGTTCGCGATGGATGGTGAACGTGCCGCAGATGAACCGCACGCTCGACGTGCCGGCACCGAACCGGTCGATAGCCGCCTTTCCCGCCTCCATGATCTCGGGCATCGCTGAAAGTCCGAGGTAGTTGTTGCTCGAGAGGATGATGATGTCACCGCGTCCCTCCATCGTAACGCGCGCGTCTTGGGGCGAGTCCAAATAGTTGAACCGCTTGTACACGCCGTCGGTTTTGAGCTGCTCGAGTTCCGCCTGCAACCGTTGGTTTACTGAAGAATTCATTGTCCGTCTCCGACCTCGAGGATGACCTTGCCGGCCTCGCCGGACCGGATGGCCTCGAGAGCGTCGTCGATGTGATCGAGGGTGAAGGTGTGGGTAACAACGGGCCGCGGGTCGAGCTGTCCCGATCCTAGAAACGTGCGCATCTGGTGCCACGTTTCGTACATCCGTCGGCCGATCACCCCGTAGATGGTAAGTCCACGGAAGATGACGTCTTCCGACAAGTGAATAGGGACGGCCCCTTGCGGAAGACCGAGCAAATTCACTCGTCCGCCGAGTCTGGCAGCCTTGAAGGCCTGTCCGATGGCGGTCGGGTTGCCCGACATCTCGCACACGAGGTCCGCACCTTCTCCGTTCGTTTCTTCCATGACGCGCGAGACGACATCTTCGTTTGCGGCGTTGAGCAACACGTGCGCACCCATGCCTCGGGCGAGCGCCAATCGTTTTTCGTTAATGTCCGATGCAATCACACGGCTTGCCCCGCCGGCAATCGCAATTCCGACGGCAAAACACCCGATCGGGCCGCATCCGAGGATCAATACGGTTCCACCTGTGAGTTCGGGTGCGAGCACTGTGTGGAAGGCGTTCCCGATCGGATCCATGATGGCTCCAATAGTCGTCGGGATACCGTCGAGAGGCATGACATTGAGGGCCGGCATCGCGATGTGTTCTGCGAACGCACCGTCACGATCGACGCCGATGATCTGCGTACGCTGGCAAATATGCCCGTTACCAGTCCGGCACTGGCGACAATGTCCGCAGATGATGTGTCCCTCCGCCGTGACCAACTGTCCAATCTCGAACGATTCCGTGACATCGGAACCGATTTCCACGATCTCCCCCGCGAATTCGTGTCCCACTACCACAGGGGGCTCGATGCGGCCTTGCGCCCATTGGTCCCAATCGGCGATGTGCAGGTCAGTCCCGCATACGCCAGCGTGGTGTACTTTGATGAGCACGTCATGGTGGCCACACGTCGGGCGATCGACATCGGTCACAGTGAGACCAGGTGCCGCACGGTCTTTGACGATGGCTTTCACTTAGAGGATGCCTTTGATGTACCCGCCGTCCACCTGGATCGTGGCACCAGTTAGGTAACCTGCGTGGTCGGAGACCATGAAAGCGACCATCGCCGCAAGTTCTTCGGGGTCACCAATCCGGCCGGCTGGAATCTGCGCCACCAGGTTTCGCTCGACTTCGTCGACGGAGATGCCACCTTTCTGGGCCATCACGTCGAAAAGCTCTGCAACGCGTTCGGTGCGCATGTAACCTGGACAAATAGTATTGATGGTCACGCCGTCGGTCGCGATTTCGTTGGAAACGCCCTTTACGAACCCGAGTAGTCCCGCTCTAGATGTGCTCGACAGCAGGAGTCCAGCAATAGGCTGCTTGGCGGCAACGCTCGTGAGACACACGATTCGTCCCCATCTACGCTCCCGCATGCCGGAAACGACCGCCCGGCAAAGGTTGATGGTAGAGAGCAGGTTGAGCTCTATGGCCCGCTGCCACGTTTCGGCGTCGGCTTCGTCAAACGTCCGTGCGGGCGGCCCCCCTGCATTGGCGAGGAGGATGTCGATCGGTCCCACAGCGTCGGATACGGCCTGCACTAGTGTGGTAACAGCTTCGCCGTGGCTGACATCCGCGACGAAGGTCCCGGGTCTGGTACCGGTCTCACGTTCGACACGGTTGGCAGCGTTGTCCAGCCTGGTTTGGTCCCGGCCGTTCAATGCGACTCGGCACCCTTCCCGCGCCAGACGGGTCGCAATAGCCAATCCGAGTCCACTCGAGGAACCGCAGACGAGGGCAATACGATCCTTGATATGTAGATCCATGATCTGGTTGGACCTTGAGGGTGTCCCCGTGGTAGAATGCGAGCGGGAATTTGCCGAGGTATGGGTGTCACAGCAAGGGCCCACAGTATTCCGACAAAGGTCGAGACTCAATGACGATTTCGCGTCGTACGTTTGTTCAGCAGACATCGGCCGCCACTGCGGCGTCCGTGATCCTTCCCCAGGCCTCCGGCGTGGCGAACCAAAACTCGTCTGCCCAGGATGGCCCGTCGCTCAAGTTGCTGGCAATGTTGGGTCTCGATGCCGCGCGGTCCGCAGGCGCGACATACGCGGACATCCGAATCGTCGATCTCCGCACTCAGGCAGTCCGTACGCGAGATCAACGTATCACCGGGTTGAGCGACGACGAATCCCGCGGCTTTGGCGTGCGTGCGCTGGCCAATGGCGCGTGGGGTTTTGCCGCCAGTCCCACAATAGATCGCGAGGAAGTCGTGCGGGTCGCGCGTGAGGCGGTGGCGCAAGCACGTGCCAACAGCCGAGCCATTAAGACGCCCGTCACTCTTGCGCCGGTCAGCGCCTATCCGGACGGGTACTGGGAGAGCCCGATTGCTGAGGACCCGTTTGCCGTGGCCCTAGAAGAAAAGATCGATCTGCTCCTCGAGGCGAATCGATCCGCACTGTCAGTGAAAGGCGCGCAGTTTGCGTCATCGGCGATGCAGTTCGTGCGGCATCGAACCACCTTTGCCTCGACCGATGGGAGCGTCGTCGAGCAAGTGGCGACCCGCTCCTATCCGACCATGTCTATCACGGCGGTTGCGCCTGACTACTCCGATTTCCAAACGCGGACATCTAGCGAAATTGCGCCGATGGGGTTGGGGTATGAGCACGTCCGCGATGCCAATCTGATCGTACGAGCGGAGCGGTGGGCCGAGCAAGCCGTGCAGAAGATCTCGGCGGCCCCCGTCGAACCGGGTACGTACGATCTCGTGCTCCACCCAAGCAACTTGTTTCTCACTATCCACGAGAGCATCGGGCATCCGACAGAACTCGACAGAGCGCTGGGGTTCGAAGCTAACTACGCGGGAACGTCGTTCCTTTCCCCTCCGGAGGACATGATCCAGCGATTTCGTTACGGACCCGAGTTCATGAACATCCAGGGTGACCGCACGCAACATGGTGCGCTCGCCACCGTGGGGTGGGACGATGAGGGGGTTCCATCAGACAGTTGGCCGATCGTGAAGGACGGGGTCTTTGTCGACTACCAAACCACACGAGAACAAACGGGTTGGATCACAGGCCTTACGGGGATTACCCGTTCGCACGGGTGCTCGTTTGCTCAATCGTGGGATCGGGTCCAGTTCCAACGCATGCCCAACGTGTCCCTGCTTCCCGGTGAAGAGGGCTACTCGCTCCAAGATATCATCGAAGCAACCGACAACGGCATCCTTGTCATTGGCCGTGGTTCGTATTCGATCGATCAACAGCGGTACAACTTCCAGTTTGGCGGTCAGGCGTTCTACGAAATCAAGGGCGGTCAATTGACGCGAATGTTGAAGGATCTTGCGTATCAAGGCACGACACCCGAGTTCTGGAACTCAATGGACATGTTGGGAGGGGCGGAGACATACGAGTTGGGAGGGACCTTCGGCGATTCGAAAGGGCAACCCGCGCAAGCCAATGCCGTGAGTCATGGCTGCCCGCCAGCGCGATTCCGCAACGTCAAAGTCATCGATCCCAGAAGGGCGTAACGGGATGATGACCAGCATCATGACACGCGACGAGGCACGTGCCCTCGCACAGCGGATTCTCGAACAGAGTTCCGCCGACGAGGCGGAGGTGCGTATCAGCTCGGGTTTGGACGGCAACACCCGGTTCGCGGCCAATCAGGTGACAACGGCCGGCGATGCAAGAGATCTCGAGGCGACGTTGTTTGTCCGGTTCGGTACGCGAGCTGCCTCGGTGACCTTCAATCGGTTCGACGATCGGAGCATAGCTGGAGCTGCCGCGAAGGCTGAGCAGTTAGCGGTACTGGCTCCGGAAAATGACGAGCAAATGCCGGTGCTCGGACCACAGTCTTACGATACTAACGGCGCGTTCGCTGACGTGACCGTTGAGTTGAACGCTGGTGCGCGGGTCGATGCGGCTCGAGGTGTGATCGAGCGGGCTAGCCGGGAAGGGCTCCTCTCTTCGGGGTTTATTCAGCGGGTCGTCACCGCCTACGCCGTGGCGAATTCGGAAGGCCTGTTTGCGTACCATCGGTCCACGCTCGCGTCGTACACGACGACCGTTCGCACGCCGACCGCCGACGGATCCGGGTGGGCGGGGACGACGCACAACAATTGGACCCTCATGGATGCCCCGATCGTGCTCGCCGACCGAGCCATCGACAAGGCGCGCCGAAGTGTGGGGGCGGTGGCGGTCGATCCTGGTGCGTACACCGTTCTTTTGGAACCGACCGCGGTTGGCAACCTCGTCCAATTGTTGCGCGGCCCTCTCGATGCTCGGGCTGCAGCCGAAGGACGATCGATTTTTTCAGCAGTTGGGGGCGGAACACACCTGGGAACCCAGGTGATCGACGAACGACTTTCTCTCGTTTCTGATCCGTCTGATCCCCGGTTGCTCGATCGTCCGTTTACCGCAGACGGCCAACCCGTTGGCCGAACGCCGTGGATCGAGAACGGCGTGCTTACAAACTTGGCGACGAGCCGGTTCTGGGCCATGGATCAGGACCTCGACCCAGTCCCGGCACCACGTGGGATCATGTTGACTGGCGGGACCGGATCGATCGACGACCTTGTGGGGTCCATCGATAGGGGCCTCCTCGTGACACGTTTTTGGTATGTCCGTGGTGTCGATGCGAGGACGCTGCTCTACACGGGTTTGACGCGGGACGGTGTGTTCATGATTGAAGGCGGCGAGATAACAGGCGCGGTTCGCAACCTCAGATTCAACCAGAGTATTCTGGATATGCTCAACGAGGTGGAAGCGGTTGGTGAGACGGTTCGCGTCGTCGCTTCTGAATCTGGTGGGCTCGGGGCGCCGGTCGTCATGCCGCCCCTAGTGGTGCGCAACTTCCATTTCACCTCGACGTCCGAGGCCGTCTAAAGCGGCCGGTCAGGGGCGCCGGGCCACCAACCAGTTCACGCCCCCTCCAATCCCAATCTCCACTTCCCACCCCTCGTAGTCTCCAGCCAGTTTATCTAGGTCTATTTCGGGGAACTCGCTGCCTTCGTCAGGTGGCCGCAGGCAGTGAATACCTCCGGGCGGCGTCCGGTCCTTGAGCGTCCCGAGAAACCCATGACGGTCTTCGGGGTCGAGTCGTCCGAGAGCCCGAACATCCAAGACGGTGAGCGTGGGTCTTACGTCCGGGAACCACTCTCCAAGTGCCACGACGAGCGCCTGGAAATCGCGCGACAATGACTCGGCTGCTGCTCGAGTCTCGATGGCCTCCACCGACCCCAGCTCCTGGTCGACGAACACCACAGGCCACTCGTGCGCCGCGAGGTAGAGCGCAACGCCGCTGGCGGCCCCTCCGACGACGAGGGCCACCCCACTCACGGACGATCGGCCGAGAGTGGCAACCGGGGCCTGTGGGGGGATGTTCCAATGTGTGGGTTGGCGCTGTGCCTCACGGAGCCGGATATGACGGGTGCGCCAGCGGCGAAAGCTCGGCAGGTTTAGGCGACGCATGATTAGGCGGTCGACGTGTTCCAGGACTAGCACCTCGGTGAGCAGCAGCTGTTCTTCCGGGCCGACTTCCAACTCTTTCACCGCCTCATCGGCGATCGCCATGAGTTCATCGCGTGAGAGTTGTTCCTTGAACTCCTCGATACGCTGGAGGAGCGACTCCTCATACTCCTGGCGGAGGGAAAGGCGTTGTGCCTGCCGGGTGTCGGAAGCGAATTCGCTCAACATGGCTCGGCGTGTATGACGACCTCGTGGAGCCCGAGTCTAACGGTTGCAAGCGGCATTGCTCAAGCGCGATCCGGCCGGAGCACGCGAGCGTCGTGGAGGTACACGTGTTTCACCTCCCGTTGGGTACGTTCGGTGTTCACGTGGAGGAGGACGCGAATACATCTGCCGAGGCCTCCCGGCACATCCATCTCGGTGGCGCCAAGCAATGCCGTATCCGTCCAACCCATCTCGCGCGCGGCCCGGGCAGGGTATTCGCCCGACAGATCCTGGGTGACGGTAAAGATGATGCTGGCAACGTCATCGATATCGATAGCATTGGCCTCCACCATGGCCTCGAGGAGTTCACGCGTGGCCCGGAGAACTGCCGTCGGGGTATCTTTCACAACTGTCGTTGCTCCCCGTATGCCTCGTGTAGCCATGAATCGATGACCTCCCATCCCGAATTGCGTTTGCTCGCGATCGCCGGTCCACCCCTGTTGGATCCTGCTCGCATGGTCGACGCCTGCCGCGCAGCAGAACAAGGTGGGGTGACCGCCGTCCAGGTGCGCTGGAAGGACGCCCCGGTTGGAGACCTCTTGCAAGTTACCACCGAGTTGGTACAAGCACTCTCGGTTCCAGTCTTTGTGAACGACAGGGCCGATGTCGCGTGGGCGGCGGGAGCCCGCGGCGTGCATCTCGGGGCCGAAGATCTTCCGGTAGACCGTGTCCGCTGTGTATCTCCATCGCAGTGGTGCATCGGGACATCGGTAGGTGACGTCGATGAAGCGGCGGCCGCATGCCTGACGGATGCGGACTACTGGGGTGTCGGGCCCGTGTGCTCGACGTCGACCAAGGATGATGCTGGCCAAGCCATAGGTACGGTCGGATTCCGCCGCCTTGCAAGCATGGCCCCGCCCGGAACCGTGGTGCTTGCCATCGGAGGGGTCGATGCCGATACGGCGCGGTCTGTGATGGGGGTCGGCGCGGACGGCATTGCGGTGAGTCGAGCGGTGTTTGGGAGGGGGGACATTACCCGGGCCGCAGCACGACTCTGGGCTATCGTCGCGCCATAACGATCGGTGACCCTAGCCGCCGTTTCTGATCTGGTTGATAGTGCGCCGGTGCTCGGCGAACGTCCGCGAGAATACGTGACGGCCGTCCCCCCGGGCGACGAAATACACGAAATCGGTTGCTCTTGGATACAGTGCCGCTTCGATGCTTGCGGTTGACGGCGAGCCAATTGGTCCGGGTGGCAGTCCGTCAATTTGATAGGTGTTGTATGGGGACTGGAGTAGATAGTCGCGTTCGAACAACCGGCGCCGGCGTCCCAATGCATAGATCACGGTCGGATCGGCTTGGAGTCGCATCCCCCGCCGCAATCGATTGTGGTACACCGACGAGACGTAACGTCGGTCTTCTTCATGCCTTACCTCACCCTCGATGATCGAGGCGAGCGTGATCAGTTCGTGGAAGCTCAAACCGAGAGTGTCCAGGCGGGCGGTCCATTCGTCACGCCATCTCGATTGGAACGTGCGGACTAATTGGTCGACCACATCGCCCGCGGTGGCGTCGAACCGCACTAGGTAGGTGCTGGGGTACAGATACCCTTCGAGGGTTGGAGCCGGTACACCGAGCCGAATTCTCCAAGTGGAGTCGCTGGCTGCCGCGATCATGTCTTCGTAGGGAATGCCTAGCTGCCGCTCCGCCTCGGTCGCAATTTCGGAGAGCATGAGGCCTTCGTGAATGACGAAAGCCCGGAGCGCCGGTTGACCTCTCACCAACGCCGCCAACGCTACCCGCGTCCCGGCCCCAGCCGGAAGTTCAAACGTCCCCGCCTTGATGGCCCGTGATCGACCGGAGATCGCCGAGTAGAATCGGAAGAATCCAGGGTCGGATACGATTCCGCGCGTGGACAGGGTCTCGGCTACCGCGGCAACCGTTGCCCCGCGCGGAACGGTGAACATGACGGACTCACCCTCGGGGGCCGGTGAGCAGGCGGCCAGGACACCGGCAAGCAATACCCACTTCAACCTCACTTCGAGCGCTCCAGGAACTGTTGCAATATCACGGTCGCCGCGAGCGGGTCGACATCCTGTTTCCTGCCCCGGGTGCCGCCGCCCAAGTCTCTAACCGCGCGAAGTGCTCGACTCGTTGTCATCCGTTCGTCGATATACGATACTGGCAATCCGGTTTTTTCGGCAATGAGGTCGCCAATGACCCGGGCCTCGAGCGCCCGGTCTCCAACTTCTCCGTCTTCCGTAAGAGGTAGTCCTACAACGACAACCACAGGTTCGTACTCGTTCAGATACCCGTGAAGTTGTTTCATGGGAAAGCGCTTGCCAATCCTGCGGGTCAGGGTGGCCAACGGTTGCGCTATGGTGCGGGTGGGGTCGGAAACAGCTAGGCCGATGCGCTTGTCCCCGATGTCGATGGCAAGAACTCGGCCCTGCTCGTCGGACATGTTTTGCGCCTAGCTCTGCTGCATCGTCTTGAAGAACTCGTCGTTGGTCTTTGCCCGCTTCATGCGTTCCAAGAGGAATTCGATGGCTTCGACCGTGGGCATGTCCGCCAAGAAGTTGCGGAGCAGGTACATCTTGTTGAGCTCGTCCTTCTCGAGCAGGAGCTCCTCTTTTCGCGTGGAACTCCTCTGCACGTCGATCGCAGGATAGATTCTCCGGTCCGCGATGCCGCGGTTCAGGATGAGTTCCATGTTGCCGGTGCCTTTGAACTCTTCAAAGATCACTTCGTCCATCCGGCTTCCGGTTTCGATCAGCGCGGTTGCGATGATGGTGAGCGAGCCACCGCCCTCGATGTTCCGGGCGGCACCAAAGAAGCGTTTTGGTTTCTGCAACGCGTTCGCGTCGACACCACCGGACAAGATCTTCCCCGAATGGGGGATCACGACGTTGTGTGCGCGCGCGAGACGCGTAATGGAGTCAAGCAGAATGATGACGTCGCGGCCGTGTTCGACCAGCCTCCGTGCCTTTTCAATGACCATGTCGGCAACTTGGACGTGCCGGTCGGCCGGTTCGTCGAACGTCGAAGAGATTACTTCCGCCTTGACGTTTTCTTCCATGTCCGTCACTTCTTCCGGGCGTTCGTCGATCAGGAGCACGATCAGTTCGGCATCGGGGGCGTTCTCGGATATCGAGTTGGCGACTTTCTGGAGGAGGATCGTTTTCCCTGCCTTCGGGGGGGAGACGATCAACCCTCGTTGGCCGTAGCCGACCGGCGTGATGAGGTCCATGACTCTCATCGAGATGTCTCCGCTCTCTTGTTCGAGGTGGATGCGGCGATCGGGATAGCGTGGCCGAAGGTTGTCGAACGCGATCCGGTGTTTGGCTTTCTCCGGCTCTTCGGAGTTGACGCTCTCGACCTTCAACAACGCCAAATACCGCTCACCATCTTTCGGCGGCCTGACCTGACCCAGAATCGTATCGCCCGTGCGTAGATCGAACCGCTTGATCTGGCTAGGGCTCACATAGATGTCATCCGGCCCATAGAGGTAGTTCCAGTCCTGGCTGCGAAGGAATCCGTAGCCCTCGGGAAGTATCTCCAGCACGCCCTCGCCACGGAGGACGGTGTCACTGTCGAGCAGGGATTGCTCGATTCGAAAAATCAGATCTTGCTTGCGGAGGCCGGAGTAGTTGGTGATGTTGAGTTCTTCAGCCATCGCATTCAGTTCTGCGACTGACTTCTGTTTGAGTTCAGCGATGTCCACGGCTCAGGAGATCTCCATAAGGAAGGAATTGCGGTCCCTGCGGTTTTTGAAATGTTGAACGCCCACCGAGGGCGGATAACTCAGAATCGAGGGTGGTGTGTCGGGGGTATCTGCTGGATGTGTAGCCGCGTACATCATACGGGGGGCTACGAAACCCGTCAAGAGGCAATGTGAAGGAACTCGTTCCCTACTTCAGCTGGTGGCGTACTACCGTCATACGTGATCGCGAGATCGTGGATGCCGTGGTTGAGCCCGAGCACCGAGGATCTACCGAGTTTCAGGGGGCGCTCGACCGGTGGAAAGGACGGTGGTACTGGCTGGATGAAGACGGGGACGGTCGGATCATGCTGATCCGGATCTTGAAGCCGGCGAAGCGGGAGCGATGGGTGCTCCATTTTGCGCTGTTTGCCGTCACCTTCGTCACCGTCTTCTACGGCGGTGCCCTCCTCAATGAGGTGTTTGTCCCGTTGCCCTTCACGGTCGACCGGCTGCAAGAGGGGCTACGGTATTTGGGTGACGCGTTGAGCGGCTCCACAGAGCTGGCAGCTGCGCGAGATTTTGCCCTCGGGCTCATGGCGATCTTGCTCGCCCACGAAACCGGCCATTATGTCGTGGCCAAGTATTACAAGATCAACGCCTCGCCCCCGTATTTTCTTCCAGCACCGTGGCCCGTGAACTTCGTCGGGACGTTTGGAGCTTTCATCCGTCTTCGGAGTCCGATCGTCGATCGGCGCCAGCTCTTGGACGTTGGGGCTGCCGGCCCGTGGGCCGGGTTCGTGGTTGCTGTACTCGCACTCGTCGTTGGCCTCCGGCACTCGTCGGTTACATCTATCCAGGGCGCCACCGAGCAGTTCATCGTCATTGGGGCGGATCTCCATCTTTTCCTCGGTAATTCGGCGCTTTTGGTCGGGCTTCGGGAATTGCTGATTGGTGAGGGAACCGTTCACCTGAGCCCCCTGGCTTTTGCGGGGTGGGTTGGTGTCCTCGTGACCATGCTCAATCTGCTCCCACTTGGGCAACTCGATGGGGGCCATGTCGTGTACGCATTGTTTGGCGAAAAACAACGTGTTATTGGGACCGCCGCGTGGTTGAGTCTCTTTGGCTTGGGGTTTCTGCCGGGTCAGTGGTGGTGGTGGATCTGGGCCATCCTGATCTTGCTGCTCGGCCGTGGCAGGCTGGGCCATCCACAGGTGCTGGACCGGCATAGAAAATTGCCGCGGAGTCGGAGACCCCTGGGTTGGGTAACCGCACTCCTCTTCTTCGCCACGTTCACGCCGGTGCCCATTCATTACTAAAAGGCGTCACTGAAAGGCGTCGATGGTCGATCGACGATTGACGATCAGCGATTGCCCCATTCCGTTGCGTAAGTCCCATATTCGTATATATTTGCGCAAACCAGCAGGTCCCTAAGCACATGCCAGGATCCCCGGTTCGGTATGGCCAGACCGATCCGTCAGAACCCACTGTCCACGAACTACCCCCGTTACGGTACGAGGGCGAAACCGTCATCGTTCGCATCGTCGTGCGCCGCGCGGAGGACTCATCGTGGCGTGCCCGTCTTCTTTTTGGCGGCGAAACGCCCGACGCCGCTCCCACCACGGCTGAGATTTTCTACGCAGAAACCGAGCAGGACCTCTGGGTGTGTGTGTACGACCTCCGCGAGCATCATCTTCGAGATCTCTACCGATCGGTGGCCGAGTGAACGACGACGTCGAGCAGCGCATCCGCAAGCTGCGACACGATTTGGCGAACCCTCTGGCAGCGGTGCTGGCCGAAACCCAATTGATGTTGCTGGAAACCGAATCCTACGATGAGGAGACGGTTGCCTCACTAAAGGAGATCGAAGGGCTTGCGCGCCGGATGCGGGATTTGATCCAAAACGCGTAGCCAACCTTGCTGCAGGACCGCAACAGCGCAGCACATTCTCCTGTTTCCCCTCTCGAACTGCCCAGGAAACGCTGGATTGTTAGGAAAATGGGCGTTCCAGGCCTAGGCGCATTCTTTGCGCTGGTTTCACCATGATATCCTGAAACGGGCAGGCTGAGGGGCGACCGGTCCCATGGGCTTGTGATGTGGCGTGTCACGGGCCACGGTGGCTTCTTGACGGTACCTGTGCTGGACACCAAGTTCCCGTTTCCTCTCGGTAGCGCCGTTGGAGTGGCATTATGGTATACCATAGCTCGACCAAACGCATTCTTAGTTGGCGACGTGTTGGCGTTCTTGCCGCCGGTGTTGTGGTGCTTGCTGCTTGTGCCGGCCGGCCAACCGAAGTGTCCCCAAATGAAATCCCGGAACTCGAGGCACGACTCGCGGATGATCCGGAAGACGGAGATGTGCTGTTGCGGTACGCGGCTGCACTGTTTTCGGCGGGTCGATGTGATTCCGCCAGTGTCGTAGCGGCGAGAGGGGCGCAAGCCAAACCCCGCAGCGCTCTCGCGCCGCTCGTGCTGGGGCAGTGCCTCGAACAGGCGAACGATTTTGACCAAGCTGTTGGGGTTTACGGAGCGTTCTTGACGACGTTCCCGGAAGAGCGGGGAGCAGATGCGGTGCGTGCGCGCCAGATGTTGGCGTTGCGGGCGCGTGCTACACTCCGGGCACAGAACGCGTTGGCACAGGAAGCGCAACTCGGTACTCAGGGTGGCGATCTACGCACCTTGGCGGTGCTGCCGATCGACATTGCGGGAGATTCGATATACCAGCCTCTTGGCCGAGGCTTGGCGCAGATCTTCACAGCCGACCTGGCCCTGTTGCAACAGTTCACCCTCGTTGAACGCATCCAGGTTCAGGCCCTCCATGACGAGATCCGGTTGGCCGAAACCGGGCGCATCGATCAAGCTACGGCAGCTCGTATGGGCCGGATGCTGCAAGCCGGACGCATGGTGCAAGGCGCGGCGGCCATTCCGGACGAAGATGACGTTCAGCTGAACATGGCCGTGATAGACAACCAGGGTCAGGTGGACAGTCCTTCGGCTCGCCAGGGACGCCTGCGTGATCTCATGCGCATGGAAAAGGAAATTGTGATTGAACTTGCCGCTCAGCTTGGGTATCAGTTGTCCGAGGCTGAACGACGGGCGATTCTCGAGAACGGAACGCAGAACCTCGCGGCGTTCCTAGCTTATTCGAACGGGTTGGCTGCGGAAGACATCGGGGACTTCAGTGCCGCCGCCGCGTACTTCCAGCAAGCCGTCCAGAGCGACCCTGGGTTCCAACAGGCGCGTGAGCAGTTCCGCGCGAATGCCGCAGCTCCCGCGGTCGAGAACGCCACGGCCGGTCAAATCACCACGGTGTCAGCCGAAACCGTTCAGGCGCCGGACGTCTTCGGTGAGCCCGTGGCAGACGCCGTCAGTACTTCGGTGGCCGATGTCGCCGCGACTACATCTGAAGCTATCTCTGGGACATCGACGGGTTCGACGTCTACGACTACGCAGCAGGCTACCCAAACCACGACATCGACGCCCAATCCGACGACGGTTATCAAGGGCGTGTCCCCGACGATCACCGGCGTGGTACGCGTCATCTTCCGCCTGCCGTGACGATCATGCGCAGCGCTGCTCTCGTACTTGCACTCTCAGCGGGCTTCACGGCTGTCGCGCATGGCCAGGGTTTCGATTTCACTGGGCGAGCAGCGTACTTCGCTGAGAGCTATACGTTCGACGACGGGCTCGCCTACAAGACCGTTTCGGAATACACGTGGCCGGTCGGTCTCAATGCCTCGTTTGGGAGCCGGGTCGATCTGGCGCTGTCAACCGGCTATGTCATCGTCCGGCTCGAGTCCGCGGTCCCGGAACAACTCCCTGATCAGCGTCTGTCCGGGATCCTCGATACCGAAGCACGACTTTCATATAATGTGATTCCCGGCCGCCTGGTCATCTTTGGGACGGGGGTCATTCCCACGGGCATACAGACGGTGAGTGCCGAGCAGCTGTCGATCTTGGGTGCGATAGCCAGTGACCTCATAGGGTTCACTGCTACCACGCTGGGTACTGGGGGAACGGTAGGTGGTGGTCTTGCCGGCGCGATGCCGGTCGGCAAGTTTGCACTCGGGGTCAGTGGTACTTATACGAATCCAATGTCGTACGTACCGGTGGTGGGTGATTCGAAAGCGCTCATCCCGGGGGCCGAACTCCGGGTGCGTGCAGGCCTCGAAGGTCCACTCGGACGGCGAACATATCTTCGAACGGCCCTCATCTGGGCCGGTCGACAACAGGACGTAGTCGGCGATAGTACACAAAACGGCGTAGGCAACCGCATTATCGGGTATCTGTCGGTAAACCACGCGATGGGCCCTGGCACGATGACGCTCTTCGTGTTCGACGTGTTCCGCGGCGACCCCACGCTTGAAGCTGGTCTCGTGGGTGCCACGATCCTGCCTCGCGGTAATCTCCTGGCCATCGGTGGTCGCTACGATTGGCGACTCGGCCTCGAGACGACCGTGGCACCGCGGGTCGAGTTTCGCGTTTCGACCGCTGCCCCGTTTGAGGGAGACACAAAACTTCTCCTCGCCGGCCAATCGGTGCGATACGGCCTGGACATTCGACGACAGTTCGGCCGGTCTTTGATTGGCGCTCTCCAGGCAGACGGCCTTGGCGGGTTCATCATGCAGGCCGGTGAACGGGTCGGGATGAACGGGTACCGCGTTTCCGCACACGCGGAGTGGCGGCCGTAGCGAAGCTGTTAGTCCTGCCGTAGGGCGATAATCGGATCCACACGACTCGCGCGCCATGCCGGAACTAGGCATGCGATTATGGCAATGACGCCGAGAAAAATCCCCACGCCACCCAACGTCAGTGGGTCGATCGGCCCCACGTTGAACAACAGGCCTGCGATGAGTCGTGAAGTCGCTACCGCCATGGACAACCCCACGATGATCCCGATCAGTGCCAGCTTCAGTCCGTGTCCCAAAACCAAGCGCTGCAGCTCTGCACGGCCGGCGCCGAGCGAGACCCGAACACCGAACTCATGTTGCCGTGTACTCACGCCGTAGGAGATCACGCCGTAGATCCCTACGGCTGCCAACGTGAGCGCAAGGGCTCCGAACAACCCCATCATGACCATGTTGAACCGCTGTGGAGCCAGCGACGTGGCCAACAACGATTCGAATGATGCAGCGTCAAACACGGCGAGCGCAGGGTCGATTTGGCCGATTTCGCTTCGCATGGTGGTGATGACCGTGCCCGGGTCCGTAGTGGTGCGCAGGATGATGTCGAACCCGGAGAATGGCAGCTGTTGCATCGGTGCGTACACCGCCGGGCGCGAGAGCTGAGATAGTCCCATGAACCGTACGTCGTCGACGACCCCGATGATCGTGCGCATCAGTCCCCAGAACTGCAAACGTTTGTTCAGCGGGCTCTCAGCGGGAAAATATTTGCGGGCCAGCGCGTTGTTGATCACGACGACCGGGGGAGCATCACCGCGATCGAGTGGACCAAAATCACGTCCCTCTAACAACGACGTCCCGACGGTCTTGAAATAGCCCGCGCTGACCGGTCGTATGCGTTCTTCCTCAACGCCTTCCTCCACGGTCATCGCTCCTCCCTCGATCGCGATACGTGTGGTCCAGCCAGGGTTCGTCGGTGCGTTGAGTGCGAGGGCCGCGTGACTCACGGACGGGAGTCGCGTCGCACGTTCGAGAACATCGGCGTAGAACGCTTTGACTTCGGGCGCGTCGGGCCAAGCCGTGAAATCCGATGGATAGCGGGTTGCAGGGAGGCCTACGGTGAGACGCACGAGGTTTTCGTGTCGAAACCCAGGATCGACCTGTGTGAGTTGCCACATGCTCCGAAGCAGCAAGCCCGACCCCACGACCAACACGAAGGCGATAGCGATTTGCGCGACGGCCAAAGTTGTCCGGATGCGTCCCGTTCGGACCCCGCCTGAGGTGCGGCCGCCCTCCGCGAGTGCGTCAGTCAGTTTCGTCTTGGTTGCTTGGAGGGCCGGGAGAATGCCGAACGCGATGCCCGTCACCGCCGTTGCGATGAATGCGAACAGCAGCACACTCGGACTGATGGCGATCTCGTTCAGGCGTGGCAGGTTTGCCGGAGCGATGGCCAAGAGAATCCGGATGCCGGCATACCCCATGGCAACCCCGACGATTCCACCGGCAATAGCCAGAGTTAGGCTCTCGACGAGGAGTTGCCTCACGATGCGACCGGTTCCGGCGCCGATCGCTGCCCGGACCGCAATCTCTCGCTTTCGCGCCGAACCACGTGTGAACAAGAGGTTCGCGACGTTTGCGCACGCGATGAGCAGTACCAGGGTGACGGCGCCCATCAGGAGCCAGAGTGCTGGTTGCACGCCGCCGGTGATCGTGAATTCCAGGGGATCGACCGTGGCACCACGCCCAATGTTGTCATTCGGATACGCGCGCTCGAGATCAGCCATAATCCTGGTCATGTCAGCCCGCCCTGCCTCGAGCGCGACGCCATCGCTCAAACGCGCGATAACGCCGAGATTGTGTTGACCCCGCATCGTCGTCGTCTCATCGTATTGCAGCGGGACCCAAACGCCCACGTCGGGGAGAAACTGAAAGCCGGGGGGCATCACGCCCACGACCTCGTAGGTCACCTCGTTGAGTTCGATGGTCCGGCCAATGACACCCTCGTCGCCGCCAAAACGCGATTCCCACAACCCATGGCTGAGCACGGCCACCATGGCGCCACCGGGGTGGTCTTCTTCCTCGAGGAAACCTCGACCGATCGATGGACTCCAGCCGAGAGTGGGGAACAGCGAGTGCGTTACCTGCGCTGCGGTGAGTCGATCGGGATCCTTGACGCCGTCACTCAAGGTGGGATTGAAACCGGTCCAGGCCGCCATCGACTCGAATGCGCGTTGGGTGGCGAGGTAGTCGAAGTAATCCGGCCCTGAGCTGCCTTCGCGCTGGGTGTTGTTGAACCGATCGCTTTGCGACACGACGACGAGCTCGTGGGCGTTGGGATAGGGCAGCGCACGCAAAATGACGCCGTGGACGATAGAGAACATTGCCGTGTTGGCGCCGACGCCGAGCGCAACCGTCAATATCACGACGAGGGAGAAACCGGGTTGTTTGACGAGCGTCCGGAGGGCAAAGCGAATGTCTTGGGCAAGGTTCATGATCAGGCTCTTCCGGCGTGCGGGTGGTGTTGTGGAGTGCACCCTCGATGCATGAGCATTTGCGGGCCGAAACCGTTCGAGTACTCCGCCAACGGTCAGATTGGCGAGTTGGATCACCAGTTCCACATGGGCGGTAACGCTGCCACGAGTGTTCAGGTCATCGATGTAGGTATCGGTGATCGTCGCGCTGAGTTCGTCTTCGTACCGATCTCGAAAAGGCCCAGGGTAGAACCGGGAGAGAAGCCGCGCAATGCGTGTAATGCGGGAGGTGAGCATCGGGCTACGCCTGCTCGGGTTGCAGTAGCTTCTTCACGCGTGCGGCGTGGAGCGCGGCAGCGAGTCGTTGCGCCTCCGAGACGGCCACCCTACGCCCGAGCTTCGTCAACCGATAGGTTCTGCGTCGCCCGTCCCGGTTTGCAGGTTGAGTCGTGGCCGTAACTTCTTCGATATGTCCCTCGGTGAGCAGGCGATCGATGGCGCGGTACAGAGTGCCGGCACGAAGGCGCGTTCCGGTCCGGGCCTCAACTTCCTGCATAACGCCGTACCCGTGCCGCGGTTGATCCGCGAGGGCAATAAGGATCTCAAACACAACCGGTGTAAGCGGCAGATGCATGCGGGTATCTGGATCGTCGTAGGGCATTCCTCGTCGCTCCCATTATTCACCTTGAGAATATACTCCTAAGGAGACTAGTGGTCCAGCGGTCGCCCGCCGTCTGTCATCTGCTGTCCGCCCCGTGAATATTCCCCCATGCGAATCGACGACGTGATATTGGCGGTCGACGCCCACGCGTGCGGTGAACCTGGAAGGGTGATCGTCGGCGGCATCCATGATGTACCCGGCGAGACGATGTTCGAGAAGAAGCAATACCTCGAACGGCACGACGCGCTTCGCCTCTTGATGTTACGCGAGCCGCGTGGCTATCCGGCGCTGTGTTGCAATGTGGTATTGCCTCCGACGTGTCCCGAAGCGGATGCAGGGTTCGTCATCATGGAGCAGTCGGAGTACCCTCCCATGTCCGGATCCAACATCATTTGCGTGACAACGGTCTTGATCGAAACCGGAATGGTTTCCGTTTCCGAACCCGTGACCGACCTAGTGCTGGAGGCGCCAGCCGGGCTCGTGCCGGTCCATGCGGAGGTGCGGGAAGGCAAGGTCACGAAGGTGACGTTCGACAACGTGCCTGCGTTTGCGGTGCACCTCGATGCGTCGCTCGACGTGCCATCACTTGGCGCGGTAACGGTTGACGTGGCCTATGGGGGAATGTTCTACGTAATCGCCGAAGCCTCGCAGTTCGGCCTCACACTGGACCCCAGTGAGGGCAGGGACATCGTGCGGATCGGCGAACTTCTGCGGCATTGCGCGAACGAGCAACTAGAGGTCCGTCATCCAGACAATCCAGACATCGGGGGCGTGACGATCTCTCAACTTTCCGCAGCACCATCTCTCGGGACGTCCGGCAGGAAAAACGCCGTGGTCGTATCAGCAGGTCCGATCGACCCTGCCCGACCGGAGAGGGCATCCGGGGCGCTCGATCGGTCGCCGTGCGGCACGGGGACGTGTGCGAAGATGGCAACACTCTATGCGCGAGGCGAACTCGCAGTCGGCGGTACCTTTCGTCACGAGGGCATCCTTGGTACCGTCTTCGAAGGGCACGTAACCGGAACGGAAACGGTCGGGCCGTATGTCGGGATCCGATCGTCTCTGAGTGGGCGGGCATGGATCACTGGAAAGGCGGGATACGTTCTCGATGCCGGTGATCCGTTTCCAGAGGGATATAGAGTGGGGGATCTATGGGGGAGTTAGGGGCCGTAGACCGTCAATCGTCAGGATCAGTGCGCTGTCAGAGCAATCGATTGCGCTGGGGAATCACCCGGTCGTGTTTCCTGATTTCACAGCCGGGAAATGGGTGACGGCGAACCCGGATTTTGGGTTCTCCGACGAATTCTAAGGGAGGACGGCTGTATGACGAGCCCTCGGAGTGTGGTGTTGCTCATCGCCCTCGCAGCGTGTGCGTCACCGGTGCCGAGAGTGAAGAGGGTTCTCGTCATTGGGATCGATGGCGTTAGGGTAGACATACTCGCCGAGGCGGCGACCCCTATAATGGATTCACTGATCGCATCCGGGTCCTTTACCACGTCCGCACGCAACGTGCTGCCCACCGTATCCGGGCCGAACTGGTCGAGCATGATGACTGGTGCGACCCCGGATAAGCACGGGGTACACTCGAACAATTTTTCCGACAACGCGTATGACGAGTTTCCCGATTTCTTGACTCGGCTCGAACGCATCGATGAGGCGTTTGAGACCGTCGCGATCGTGGATTGGCCGCCCTTGGGCAGCACCGCCGCCGGAGGCCCATTGTTTGGCGACTCTGTCGATTTCCGCATCCTGGTGAATGGCGACGAGCTAGATTACGAGGTGGCCGATTCTTTCGTCACACGCGAGGCGGTCCGCGCGTTGGAAACGCAAGATCCGCACGCCATGGTGGTTTACCTAGGTAACGTAGATGTAGTAGGTCATGAGCACGGATCGCTCTCACCAGAATATCGAGCCTCGATCGAAACTGCAGACGCCCAGGTGGGTGCTATCCTCTCCGCGTTGCATGCCCGCCCAACGTATGTTATGGAAGACTGGTTGCTTCTCATGAGCACCGATCATGGCCGTAGCGACGACGGTGGTCACGGTGGTGAATCAGAACTCGAACGGGCGATTTTCTACCTTACCAGTGGCCCATTTGCAGCGGCTATCGAACCCGACGCTGCGGTGACCTTGCTAGATGTAGCTGTCACGGCCATGGTTCATCTGGGTGTTGCAATCGATCCATCTTGGCAATTGGATGGCAAGGTGGTCGGATTGCGCCAACGGTGAGGCTGGCCGATGAGCAATACGCTGTCCGAGCCTCTGCTTGGGGAACTGGTACACCGTTTCCAGAATGAGTTCGGGGACACCCGAGGTCTCCATGTGGCCTGGGCGCCCGGCCGGATCAATCTCATCGGCGAACACATCGACTACAATCATCTCCCCGTGCTTCCAATGGCCATTCAGCGGGGTACGTACCTCGTCTTCAAACCGCGCGACGACCCTCGCGTGCGCATCACGAGTTCTAACTCCAGATTTGAACCGCGATCATTCGATATTGCCGAGGTAATCCAACCATACGAGAGCGGTGATTGGGGGAACTACGTCAAGGCGGCGGCGCAGACGGTCGCGGTCCGCTACTCGGTTGCGACGGGCTTCGATGGGCTCGTGCATTCGACGCTCCCCATCGCTTCGGGTCTGAGTTCGTCGTCCGCGCTCGTTGTGGCTGCAGCCCTGGCATTCCTGACAGGTGAATGCGACGATTGTCATCCGTTCGATCTCATGGAGGCGCTCGCGGAGGGTGAGCGGTACGTGGGCGTGCAAGGTGGAGGCATGGACCAAGCGGTCATTCTCGGTGCCCGCGAAGGCGCAGCGACACATGTCTCGTTCGCACCGCTGCAGATCGAACTCGTGTCCATCCCTAGCACTTGGCAGTTCATCGTTGCCCATAGCCTCGAGGACGCACCTAAATCCGAAGGGGCGATGCTGGTTTACAATGAGCGGACGGAAGAGAGCCATGGGGCTGTGCGCACAATGGTCGAGGCATTTGGGTTGGATGCTACGGTAGGCGAGTACCAGGCATTGATCGACGAAGTGGGGCCCGATCGTTTGTTGCGAGAAGCGGAACGACGGCTCGATGCTATCCAACTTCGCCGGCTACGCCACGTCGTGACAGAAACCGATCGCGTGTTCGAAGCCGTACGCATGCTCTCACAGGAAGATCTCTCGGGTTTTGGGCCACTCTTGTGCGACTCGCATAGGAGTCTTCGAGATGATTATGACGTAAGCACGGCGGAACTCGACGAGTTGGTCGAAACGGCGGTGGCAGCTGGGGCCGTCGGAGCGCGGCTGACGGGCGCTGGACTCGGTGGGTGCGTGATTGCGTTGTGTGATGCCGCGAACGCACCTCAGGTTGTAGAGGGCTTGACTGCCCGCTTCTACGATCGCCGGGAGTTCGACGCCGACCTCGATGATGTGTTGTTCACCGTGGCTCCGTCCGAGGGCGCCCGAGTATTGAGCCTGTAGGCTAGCCTACTCGAACGAGATCATTGGAATGGTCTTGAAAAGACCAAGTGCCGCGACCGCCGTTCCCGTCAAGAGCACCATTCCCACGCCCACATTGCCGTAGAGTAGGTAGCCGGTTCCGAACAGCGCCGTATAGACGACGGTGCACCCGAGGAACCACGCCAGGAGGGCGGGGGCCAACTCGGCACCGGCGTTAGAGCCGGAGTCGATTTTGACGGCTCCTCGCCAGCCAGCCTCGAACGGCCGAATGCGATCGTAGAAAGATTGCAGCGTTTGGGTGTCGGCCGGTGGCGTGAGCCATGTGACCGCGAGCCACACGATCGTTGTGAGACCCACGGCCAGCACCAGCTGGAACGAGGGGTCGATCGGTGCGAACCCCAATCTTTCGTGAGCAACCTGGAAATAGATCGCGATGAAAAGCGAGATGATCATGGCAGATAACTCGCTCCACGCGTTGATCCGCCACCAGAACCATCGTAACAGAAAGATCAATCCCGTACCGGCGCCGATCTGGAGAAGTATCTGGAACGCTTGCAAGGCGTTCTCGAGCCATAACGCCACGATTGATGCCAGGACGATCAAGGCCACAGTGGATACTCTCGCTACCATGACGTAATGCGCCTCGGTTTTCGATGAATCCACGAACCGGCGATAGAAGTCGTCGACGATGTACGACGCTCCCCAGTTCAGGTGTGTACTGATCGTCGACATGTAAGCGGCTGCCAATGATGCGACGACCAGACCGAGGAGCCCGTGCGGTACGAACACCAGCATTGCAGGGTACGCCAGATCGTGACGCACGATAGACGAATCCAAGTGGGGGAAGCGTTCGGCCAATGCTGCGAGATCGGGATATACCACGAGTGAACACAGCGCCACGATGATCCACGGCCAAGGGCGCAGTGCGTAGTGTGCGATGTTGAACCACAACGTAGCGCGCATCGCCTCGCGTTCGTCGCGTGCGGCCAACATGCGTTGCGCAATGTATCCGCCTCCGCCTGGTTCGGCACCCGGATACCAGATGCTCCACCACTGCACGCTGATGGGAATGATGAAAACCGCGGCAGCGGTCTTCCAGTCCGAGAAATCCGGCAGAAAGGCTAACTTGTCGGCTACCGCGGGGTTGGTCATCAAGTTGGCCAAGCCGCCCACATCAGGGTGGGCGAGGGCGTAGTACGCTGCGGCAATCGACCCGACCATGGCGATGACGAAAAGCAACAGGTCGGTGACGACGACGCCCCACAGGCCCGTCGTCGCCGAGTACAGTACCGTGAGCGTCCCGGCAACGAGGACTGTGGTCTTTTCATCCACGCCGAGAAGGACGCCACTGATCTTCACTGCCGCCAGCGTGACCGTGGCCATAATCATCACATTGAAGAACACGCCGAGGTATAGTGCCCTAAATCCGCGGAGGAACGCGGCGGGGCGTCCCGAATACCGGAGCTCGTAGAAACCGACGTCGGTGAACACGCCCGACCGTCGCCAAAGCTTTGCGTAAAAGAAAACCGTGCACATTCCTGTGATCAGAAACGCCCACCAAAGCCAGTTTCGGCTCACGCCGCCCGTTCGGACCAGGTCGGTCACCAGGTTCGGTGTATCGGTCGAGAAGGTGGTTGCCACCATCGAGGTACCGATGAGCCACCAGGGGAGTGACCGCCCCGAGAGGAAATACTCCCTGGTGCCTGCGCCGGCGCGGCGGACGAACAACAACCCGACCACGACGACCACGACGCCATACAGGGCCATGACGACCCAATCACTTGTGGCGAGTTGCATAGGAGCTCGAAGGGGATGGCGGGTGGAAGAATAGAACGCACCGGCCGAACGCGCCAGCATTCTTGACGTCCCAGCTGCCAGGCGTACGTTCGCGCGAGAGACCTGCAAAAGGGGGTTGTGTGTCACGACGCGTGGTGGTGCTCGTATGTTTGACGGTCTTCGTTGCAGCCTGCGATCGGCAGGATTTCGATCAACTTGCCGCATCATCGCTCGCCCAGATTGACGGCGAGATCAGGCTGGCCGGGTTGGAATGGCCGGTGGAAATCCGGCGGGATCCATGGGGTATCGCCCATATCTACGCCGAAACGGTGGAAGACCTGTTCTTCGCCCAGGGATTCGTGGCCGCACAGGATCGACTCTGGCAGCTTGAGGTGTGGCGCCGGGTGGGTGAGGGGCGTCTTTCGGAAATCGTCGGACCGGAGACTGTCGAGCGCGATCGGCTTGCGCGGCTGCTCAAGTACCGTGGTGATATGGATGAGGAATACGAGAGCTATCACCCAGAGGCCAGGACGATCATATCGTCCTGGGTGCGCGGGGTGAACGCGTTCATCGAGGTCTCGCGAGACAACCCGCCGGTCGAGTTCAAGTTGACGGGCATCGACCCCGAACCCTGGGCTCCGGATGTGCCCATCATGCGCATGGCAGGACTTCCGATGACCAGCAACGCACGAAACGAGTTGCTGCTTGCACGGAACGTCGCGCGTCTAGGCCTTGAAGAAGCGAACCGGCGCGACGAACCCGATCCGTTCCAGCGCCTGCACGTGCCTGATGGTCTCGATGTGTCGAGCATCCCGCCCGAGGTCCGTGAGATTCTGAACACCGGGTATCAACCCGTGCCGCGTATTCCTCTGGTGGGTGAATATGCGACGTGGGAGATCGACGAGGATGCACCACCGCAGGGTTCGAATAACTGGGTCGTGAGTGGGACGATGACCATGACCGGCAAACCGCTTCTTGCCAACGATCCACATCGGTTCTTATCCAACCCGTCGCTGAGGTACCTGGTGCACTTGAACGGTCCCGGGTGGAACGTGATAGGTGCCGGCGAACCGGCATTGCCGGGTGTTGCCATCGGCCATAACGAGCACATTGCCTGGGGTCTTACCATCGTAGGTATCGATCAACAGGACATCTTCGTCGAGGAAGTCAATCCGGCGAATCGCAATGAGGTGCGTTGGCGTGGTGAGTGGGAGCCGCTCCGAATCGAGATCGATACCATCCGCATCAAGGACGAAGACCCTCGAGTGGTCGAACTCAAGTTCAGCCGGCACGGCCCCATCATCTTCGAGGACACTGTCAACAGTCGCGCCTATGCCTTCAAGTCTATTCTGGCCGAACCGGGGACGGCCGGATATCTCGGGTCGCTGCGTGTGGACCAAGCTACTAATTGGGATGAGTACCTGAGCGCGATGGACCACTGGCTCATGCCGTCCGAAAACATGATCTACGCGGACACTGCTGGAAACATCGGCTGGCAGGCGGCCGGGCTTACCCCTATCCGGTGTTGTGGTTGGGTCGGTCGATTGCCGGTGCCGGGTACGGGGGAGTACGAGTGGCGTGGTTTCAGGCCGATGCAAGAACTCCCGCGCGAATACAATCCCCGTCGCGGGTATATCACGACGGCGAACCACAACATCATGCCGCCGGGATACGATCCGCCGCTGGGATACGATTGGTCGTCACCGCTGCGGTATTTGCGGCTCGATGATGTGTTGTCGGACAGTGGTGGGTTTACGGTCGCAATGTTCAAAGCGCTTCAGCAGGACGTATACTCCAGTGCAGCACATGAAGCTGTGCGGGTGTTCCGGAATTGGGAGGCTTCCGACGCTCAGGCCGAACGGGCTCGGCGTGTCCTTGTGGAATGGGACGGCTGGCTGCGTGCGGACGGAAGCGCGGCGGCGATCTACCGAGCGTGGAGGGACACCGTGGATCAACGGGCGCTCGATCCAAGAGTCGATGCGCCAACGCGACGTCAGTTGGCCGAAGATGCACTTCGCTATGCGGTCAATCGGTTGGAGAGCGAGCAGGGCTCGGATTGGAACGCGTGGCGATATGACCGGCTACGGTACACGCGGTTTCCCCATTGGGTGACCAAAGCCTACGACATTCCGCCGGTACCCCGGCCGGGTGACCGCACGACTGTCAATCTTACTGGGCAATCCGGAGCGTCGTTTCGTGAAATCATCGATCTGTCTGATTGGGACAACTCCGTGGGCACCAATGTGCCAGGTCAATCGGGTCAGCCCGGTAGCCCGCACTATGACGATCTTGTGTCGTTCTGGGAGAACGGTGAATACTTCCCGTTGCTGTTCAGTCGTGAGGCGATCGTGGAGAATACTGCGAATCTGCTAACGCTCCGGCCCGCGAACTAACTCAATCCGTCACGGAGCACGTCGGGATATGTCCCTCCGGCGATGAGTCCGTGAATCCGCTCGGTAACTGCCGGCCGGTCGGCGCGATACGTCATTCCAAACCCCGCTTCTCCACCGCCCACAACATGGACGCGGCACTGACCGGTCTGCAGTTGTTCGTTGATGGCGGCGCCAATGAGGAATTCCTTCTCGGAGTCGTCCGAGGCGGCTTCACGGAATCGATCGAACTGTTCCGCCAACGGCTCGAAGAGTGACTCGGCGAACCCCCATAGATTCATCGAAACCATTTCAGACCCCGACAACGCGACGGCGTTTCCATCCGTTGCCCGCCCGACATAGCCGTTGCCGGATGGCATGATATCCCTTATTTCGAAAATCGATTGCAGTGACCCGTCCTCGGCGATTTCGCACACCGCGCGTGAAACGCCGCCATCCTTGGACATTGGCGTGGTGCTCAGGCGATACGCCACGAGTGCATGGTGCCCGGGCTGAGTGGCGAAGGAGTTCCTGAGTTTTGTGAATCCTTCTGGCGGGTACCAATCGTCGGCATTGACGACGGCAAACGGACCTGAAACGGCATTGCGTGCCGACAGTATCGCGTGTCCGGTACCCCACGGGCGTGGCCGGTGAGGCCGCGGAGCGTTTTGGTATGCGTATAGCACCGTGAGGTCGTCACCCCAGATATCTGTCACATGCCTATCAAACTCTCGTTCCACATCCTTTTGGATAACGAGTACGGTTCTCCGGTACCCCGCACGGAGCGCATCGTAGATTGTGTAGTCGAAGAGTGCCTCGCCGTGTGGGCCCACCGGAGTAAGTTGCTTCCCTCCGCCAAAACGGGACGAGATGCCGGCGGCGAGAACGACGAGCGTTGGCATGTAACTCTCTTTCGTTGTTCGCGAATGCTACGTGGCGCCATGATATGGTCAAGCACGGGAACACGATAACCAGACCGTCGGGTGGCGGTTCTGCGAGAGGACGCGTGCGGATACATTCCACCACTTCTTAGCGCAGGGTATGCTGATGACAACGGTGACATTGGCCCAGATTGCGGACGGGGTCTCGTTTCCCGAACGCGCCACTTCCGGCGCGTTCGGACATGACCTTGCCACGATTCAAGAGGAGCGCATTGACGGCCACGAAACGCGCGTCCTTCCCTGCGGTTACCAATTGGCTCACGATCTGCCGTACGATGATACGGGTGGGCTCGCTATGCTCGTTCTACCCCGGTCCAGCTTGTCGCTAAAACATGGACTGATTCTGCCCAACTCACCGGGACTGATCGATGCGGACTATAGCGGGCCAATTGGGATCATCGTGCACAATCTGCGTGACGATCCGGTTGTACTCTCGGCGGGTACCCGGATTGCGCAGGCGGTGTTCGTCGAGTTGAAATTCCCGCGGCTGCAGGCGGTAGACAAAGTTGATCCGACCCGGAACCGTGGTGGGTTCGGTTCTACCGGAGACTGACGGGCAGAGGGCTAATCGGTGGGGGCGGGATCCCATAGGTGAGTGCGACCATCGCAGCATGTGGAGAAGAGCACGAGGCGTGTCCCGTCAAACCCCACGCCATGTTCCCTCACGCCGAGAATGTCCTCGTCGTACACGAGGCGCGGAGGGATGAACTCGTCGTCCAGGTCTTGACCTGGAACGAACATGTATCGAGCGGATTCCTCGACGTCCCCGTCTCGCAACACCTCCACGCGCGTCGGTGTGATGACCAGGCGTCGAGCGTAACCGACGTCCTCCGGTGTTAGCACGTCACCCGAGCCGCCTTCTTCCGTGCGGACCCAATCCCAAGTGCCGAAGAGCTGTTCTTCGATAGGCGGCGTGGTTGGTTCGGTGGCGCATGCGGCCCCGGTTACCAGGATAGCAGCGACGAGCAAAGCTCGCCGAGCGTGTAGTCTCGGTCGCAAAAACTGCATCTCTTTCCAGGAGGTCCGAAGGGGTCAAACTGCTCACTACTGAGACGTACTACCCTTCAAGGATATCAATGTTCCGTCGGCGCCAGCAACGTTTTTTGTAACGGAGCTCCCTGGCGTCCGGGAACCTCGTGTCGCACCTTCCGGTATTGGAAATACTAGTCACACGTTCCACGAACCAGCCTCAAACCCGGGTGGGCATCTGAAGCAGACGGTGTTGGTGTTGTCGTGGGCGACGATCGGCGTCGGAATCGCCATTGTCGCGCCTCAGGTTGTTCTAGCTCCCCTGCGGGGAGAACCTGCGGTACAGGATGCGCGTGCAGAACCCGATCGAGGTCGTGCATTCTATTTCACGAGAGTCATCTACACGGATTGGTACCAATCCCAGGGTGGTCGTGGACGGTTTGGCCGCGGAAGCTGGTCGGTCGACTGGCCCAAGGCGGATATCCAATTCGTCATGGGCCTCACGCACCTGACCAACCTCGATGCTTACGAGGAAGACAACCTCATCAGGTTCGACGACCCTGAAATCCGTAGGTTCCCGTTTGTCTATGCCCTCGAGGTGGGATACATGAATCTCACCGACAGCGAAGTGCTGGGCCTGCGCGAATACCTCATGGCGGGCGGGTTCCTCGTTATCGACGATTTCTGGGGGTTGCGGGAATGGTACAACTTCGAGCAGCAGATGTACCGTGTGTTTCCCGAGTACCCGATCGTCGACATTCCGATGGACCATGCTGTGATGCACGCGTTCTATGAGATTGATGAGATTCTTCAGGTGCCCGCCAGGGGCCGCGGTATTAATTTTGGCAGGCCCACGTGGGAAGACCCGTCAGATACCGTTCCACGGGTGCGTGGAGTGTTCGACGATGAAGGCCGACTGATCGTCATCATCAACTACAATACCGACTTGGGTGACGCGTGGGAGTGGGCGGAGGACCCGTGGTATCCACTCGATAAAGCGAACTTTGCCTACCAACTCGGTGTCAACATGATCGTGTATGCGATGACGCACTGATGTTCGAATTCTTCTTCAAGTATCGGCCGATCGTGTTTCAGCAAGGTGACCTGGTATTTGAGTCACCCGTGCCGATCTGGGTCCTCGTGCTCGGCGGTATGGTGTTGGCCGGCGTCGGTGTTATGACGTACGTGAAAGGCCGGCGTGGACTCGAGCGCCGCAATCGCATCATTCTGAGCGCTCTTCGAATCGTGACCATTGCGGTACTCGTGTTTGCGCTCTCGCGACCCATGCTCGTGATCGCCACCATCGTTCCCCAACAGAACTTCCTCGGCATCTTGATCGACGATTCTCGCAGCATGGGTATTACCGATCGTGGCGACGAACCGCGCGGCCAGTTCGTGTACGACCAGTTCGGACCGGAGGGGAGCCAGTTACTTTCGGCCCTCTCGGATCGTTTCCAGTTGCGTTTCTTCAAGTTTTCCGAATCGATGAATCGGTTGGGTGACGTGAGCGAGTTGACGTTCGCCGGTGCCCGCACGGACCTGGCTACGGCACTAGACAAGGCGCGCTTGGAGTTGGCCGCCGTGCCCTTGGCAGGATTGGTCGTCGTGACCGACGGCGCCGATAACGGTGACGCTTCGCTTTCGGAGGCGATCTTACAGCTGCAGGCGGACGGTGTCCCGGTTCACACGATCGGTCTGGGCACGGAACGCTTCGCGAAGGATATCGAGATCAGCCGCATCGAGGCTCCGCGACGAGTCCTTCTGGGCTCTGCGGTGGCCGTCGATCTGACGGTCAACCAATCTGGTTTCGACAGGCAAACAGTGAAACTCGTTGTCGAGGACGAGGGACGCATTCTTATGACGCAGCAGGTGGAGCTTCCGAGCGGTGGCGAACCCACGACGGTACGCGTGCACTTCAATGCTGACGAAATAGGATCCCGTTTGTTCAAGTTCTCGATTGCCCCAGCGGATGACGAGGTCGTGCGGGAGAACAACGAACTCGAGACCCTCATTCGGGTCGATGACTCCCGCAAGAACATTCTCTACTTCGAAGGGGAACCGCGTTGGGAGATTGGGTTTCTGCGCCGGGCCGTCGCCGACGACGAGAACGTGCGGCTGTTGGTGATGATGCGAGCGGCGGAAAACAACTTCCGCCGATACGGTGTGGAATCGCCGGATGAACTCGAGGCCGGGTTTCCCCGCACACGCGAGGAACTCTTTCGATATGACGGCCTGATTTTGGGCAGCGTCGAGGCTTCGTTCTTCACACCCGACCAGCTTCGAATGATCGCTGAGTTCGTAGAGGTCCGTGGAGGTGGGCTGCTCACCCTCGGTGGGCGGTGGGCGTATGCCGAGGGGGGGTATGCCGGGACGCCCGTAGGAGATGCTTTGCCCGTTGTGCTCGAGCGACCGGCTGAATCGGAAGGACGGTTCTTTGCGGAACTCGACGTGCGTCCGACGCCGTTCGGACTCACCCACCCCGTCACCCAGCTGGGCCCGACGCCGGAAGAATCTAAAGATCGCTGGTCGGAGCTTCCTGCCCTCTCGACGCTCAATCTCATTCGGGAAGTGAAACCAGGGGCAACGACGCTGCTCACCGCACGGGCCGCCGGGGTATCCGGCGACGTCGTGGTGCTGGCATACCAGCGCTACGGTCGTGGCAAGTCGATCTCCTTCGTGGTTCAGGACGCGTGGTTTTGGCAGATGCACGCCGACATCCCGCTCGAGGACATGACTCACGAAACGCTGTGGCGGCAGATGTTGCGTTGGTTGGTGGACGGCGTGCCCGATCATGTCAGCGTCGTCACGGAAGCAGATCGCGTATCACCGAATACCCCGATGACCGTCACCGCGGTGGTCACCGATTCTGGGTTCTTGCACTTGAACGGAGCGGAGGTGGTGGCGACCATCACTGGCCCATCAGGGACAAGCCAAGACGTTCCCCTCGAATGGACGGTCCGAAGGGACGGTGAGTATCGGGGGGTGCTGACGCCGACCGAACAGGGACGGCACGAAATCCAAGTCACGTCTCGCTACAACGGCGCTGTGGTTGGAACTGGGACTTCGCATGTCGAAGTTGGAGACCTTGGAGCCGAGTTCTATGGCGCGGAGATGCAAGCGGATGTGTTGAAGCATGTCGCAGCTGAAACCGGCGGCCGATTCTACACACCCGAGACGGTCGAGACGCTTCCCGAGGATGTGAGTTTCACGGAAAGCGGAACTTCGGTGTTCGAAGAGCGCGATCTCTGGGACATGCCGATCGTCTTTCTGCTGCTCGCGGCGACGCTCGGGGCCGAGTGGATCTACCGGCGGCAACGGGGTCTGCCGTGAGGCGGTTTGCGCTCGTGTTGTTGCTGCTGAGTATCGGCACGGCAGCCCACGCGCAAACCTATTTGGTCGTCGTGCACGGCATAGGTGGCGAACCCAAATTCAAGGATCGCTTCCGGGCGCTGTCTGCATCGCTTATCGATGCGGCGACCAACCGGTACCATATCGATCAGGACCGGATCACCTACCTTGCCGAGTCCGATACGCTCCCAGGCGCCTCTGCGCGTTCGACCAAGGCAAACATCGAACGAGTGTTCGGCGAGCTCGGAGCGACGGTCGAGGCGGACGCCCGCATCTTCATCGTCTTGATTGGTCACGGAAGCGCCGTGAGCGGTTCTCCCGTGTTCCAAATACCTGGGCCTGATATTTCTGCCCAAGACTTTGCGGTCCTCCTCGTACCTTTTGCGACGCAGGAAATCGTGTTTATCGCGTTGTCCAGCGCGAGCGGCGGGTTCATTCCAGTGTTATCCGGGCCACGCCGAACCATCGTGACCGCGACCAAGTCTAACTTCGAGCGCAACGAGACGATCTTCCCAGTCCATTTCGTTGCCGCTCTGGCCGGGGAGGACGCCGACATAGACCAGGATGAGCGTTTGTCGTTGTCGGAAGCGTTCCTGTACGCCCGGCGGGAAGTAGAACGCATCTATCAACAAGAGAACCGTCTCCAGACCGAACATGCGATGCTAGACGACAACGGGGATGGAGAAGGAACGGGCGAACTCAGCGACACGACCCTCGATGGCCGGTCCGCCCGCATGATGTTCTTCACTGACCAAGAATCTGTGATTGCCGCGGTGGATGATCCTGACCTGGCACGTCTCCTGAAGCAACAACGGGCGCTCGAGGAGGATCTTGCCACGCTCCGCGCGCTGAAGAACGAGATGGCCCCGGACGCCTACGAGAGCAACCTCGAGTCTCTCTTGCTCGAGATTGCCCAAGTGGGGCGTGCCATTCGTGAACGCGAAGGAGCGGGAACGTGAGGTTGTTTCTCGCGCTCGGGTTGATGACTTGCATGACTTGCATGACGGGCGTTGCGGGTGCCCAGGACGTTACGAGTGCTCGGCTCGCCTACCAAATGGGTGAGTACTCTGACGCGATACGGGAGTACCGACAGCTCGTGAGCCGGCATCCCTCCAATGGTGAGGTGGTTCGCGGTCTCGTGCGAGCATTGATGGTGGTGGGACGTTACGACGAGGCTATCGAGGCCGGCTTCGATGCACCGGCCGAAGCCGCGGTGTACAACCCTCTTGGTGAGGCCCTGATGGCCCGCGGGCGATGGGCCGAAGCGGAGAAGGCATTCCAGGCCGCTCTGCAGGATGCTCCCGACAGCCTGACGGCACGCCTCAATCTCGCGCTGTTGGCGGAACGCCGGGGTGACCTCGACGAGGCGGCCAGAGGGTTCGATCGTTTTATCGACGTATACAACGCGAATCGCGCGCGGCTCACGGTGGAGGAGTTGGTTGCCGTTGCGACTGCGGTCACACATTTGGGGCGCGACAACCCAAATCTCTTCCACGACGCGACACGAGCGTATCAGGAAGCATTGACGAGGGATCCTGACTACATGCGTGCCGAGGTCATGCTGGGTCAGCTCTTCCTCGAGAAGTACGATGGATCCGAGGCCAGGACGAGCTTCGATGCGGTCATCACGCGGAATCCGAACGATCCGGCCGCTCTCATCGGTATGGCCAAGGCGTTGCGGTATGCCAACGAGCCGGGCCACGTAGAGCTGGCGGAGCAAGCCTTGGACGTCAATGGAGCATATGTTGAGGCCTTCGTATTCCTCGCCATGTATCGCCTCGAGGTGCAGGAGCGTGACAAGGCAGAAGAGTTGATCGACCGTGCCCTGGCGATCGATCCTCGCTCACTTGAAGCGCTTTCGGTACTGGCGGCGCTCCGGTTCATCGAGAACGATCATGGGGCATTCGACGACGTCGAACGCAGGGTGTTGAATCTCAACCCGCGCTACGCGGACTTCTACAACACGGTCGCGGACGCGGCGGTGCGAGGTCGCCTGTACGAAAAGGCCGCTGGGTTCGCGAACGAAGCTATCGAGATCGATCCGAAATCCTGGCGGGCCTACGGCTTGCTGGGGATCAATCAGCTTCGCACCAGCATGATGGATTCGGGTCGCATCAACCTCGAGAAGGGCTTCGAGGGAGATCCGTTCGACGTGTGGACGAAGAACACGCTGGATCTTCTCGACAATCTCGACGAGTATGCGCTCATCGAGTCGGATCACTTCGTCTTTGCGATCGAAACGCCCGAAGCCGAACTACTGGCGACTTACGTAACCGCGGTGGCGGAGGATGCGTACGAAGTGTTCTTGGCGAAGTACGGGTACACTCCGCCGCAGCGCATCCGCGTCGAGATCTTTCCAACTCGCGCGGATTTCTCGGTGCGCACGATCGGGATCACCGGCCTGGGTGCACTCGGGGTGAGCTTTGGATCCGTCATCGCGATGGACGCGCCGGCAGCCTACGTGCGAAGCGGCATGACTGGAGACCAAGCGTATTTCAACTGGGGGTCGACCCTGTGGCACGAGATCGCGCACAGCTTTCATCTCGGAATGAGCAATCATCGTGTGCCGCGGTGGTTCACGGAGGGGCTTGCAGTATATGAGGAAAGGCAAGCGCGCCCGGGTTGGGGTGACGGGCCGACGCCGGAGTTCCTCGTGGCCTATCGCGAGGGCAAGCTCTGGCCGATCAGCGAACTGGAGAATGGATTCGTGCGCCCACGGTATCCTCAGCAACTTCTCTTCTCGTACTATCAATCGTCGCTCGTCAGTGAGCTGATCGCTCGGGACTACGGCGAGGCCGCATTCCGCCGGTTGCTGGCGTCGTTCCGATCGGGGGCGTCCAACGCGGAGGCCTTTGAGCGGGCTCTCGGAGTCTCCCTCGATCGGTTCGATGAACTGTTCGATGAATTCGTGCATACAAAGTTCGCGGACGAATTCGATGCGTTGCGTGCCTATTCTCTGGATCCAGAAGAGCAACCGTCCGAAAGCGAGATTGCCGCGAGGGCCACGGACGATCCCGACGACTTCCTGGCGCAACTCACGTATGGCGTACACATGCTCGAGGGTGGCAGTGCCGAACTCGCGATTCCCTATCTCGAACGTGCGAGACAGTTGTTCCCCAGCTACGCGGGCGCCGGATCGCCGTACTGGTTTCTTGCGGCCGCCAAGCGGCGCACCGGTGACCTCGAAGGGGCCGCCGCTGAACTAGAGGCGCTGCTCACGCGAAATGCTGGGCACTATGGCGCGGCGGTGGAGCTTGCGACGATCCAGGATTCTTTGGGTAATGCGGAGGGCGTGGGGTGGGCATTGGATCGCGTGATGTTCGTCTATCCCTACGAGGCCGAAGCACACATGCGACTCGCCGACGTCGCGGCGAATCTCGAGGATTGGCCAATGGCGATTCGCGAGCGACGTGCGCTTGTCGCGCTCGACCCGGTCAACCGTGCCCGTGCGTTGTACCAGTTGGCGATGGCGTATTACGATGCGGGAGACACGGGGGCTGCCAAGAAGACGGTATTGGCGGCGCTGGAAACCGCCCCCAATTTTGCGGAGGCTCAGGATTTGTTACTCGACATCATGGAACGCCGCCCGGAGTCTGAGCGTTGAGGCCGCCAGGGCGAATCGGATCGATGCTGGTGGTTTGCGCGCTGATTGCAACAGTGACATCGGGGTTGGAAGCCCAGCGGCGCCGGGGAAGTTTCAATCAGGATGTGCAACAATTCAATGTTCCCTACGATGGGACCTTCACGTTTCTCAGGCTCCGGTATGCGCCGCTTTCGGCGTGGGGAAGGCGTGGAGGAGGCGAGCCGCAGTGGGCGCATGATTGGCCCAGGGCCGAGCGTCACGTGGCCACCATGTTGGAAGAAATCACGACGATCGAACCCAATCTCGAGGGCTCGAACATCTACGACGCCGACGATCCGGAAATCTTCAAGTTTCCCGTCGTGTACATCTCCGAACCAGGATACTGGTCCCTCAACGAAGAAGAGAAACTGAATCTCAGGAACTATGTCCTCAAGGGTGGGTTTCTCATCTTTGATGACTTTGCCGGACCGGATTGGTATAACTTCGAGGAGAAAGTTGGGCAGCTACTTCCCGGGGTGTATCCTGTCCGGTTGGATGCGACGCATCCAATTTTTCATTCCTTTTTTGAAATAGAGAGCCTCGACGGATTTGTCCATCCGCTGCGGGGTATTCCGTCGGAATTCTACGGGTTGTTCGAGGACAATGATCCCAACAACCGTATGCTCGCGATCGTCAACTACAACAACGACATTGGCGAAGCTTGGGAATGGTCGGACGTGGGTTGGATTCCGATCGAGATTACGAACGACGCGTACAAACTCGGTATCAATTACTTCGTGTACGCCATGACGCACTAACTCTGGAGACCCATGACCACGGAACCCCTGGCGCTCGAGACCGCTGACGACATTGCCCTAGCTGACAAGCTCAAGAACGGGCGTCGCCAGATATTGGACGAGTTACACAAAGTCATCGTTGGGCAGGAGTCGGTCGTCGACGAGGTCTTGTTATCCCTTTTCGTTGGCGGGAACAGTCTCATCATCGGTGTGCCGGGGCTTGCCAAGACGCTCTTGGTACATACCGTCGCGCAGGCGTTGGATCTCAAGTTCTCTCGCATACAGTTCACGCCAGATCTCATGCCGTCGGACATCACCGGTACTGATCTGGTGCAGGAGGATGTCGAGACAGGGCAGCGCAAAATGGTCTTCATGCCCGGTCCCGTGTTCGCCAATATCGTGCTTGCGGACGAAATCAACCGAACGCCGCCGAAGACCCAGGCGGCCTTGCTCGAGGCCATGCAGGAGCACCGGGTCACGGTCCAAGGGCGCACGTACGTGCTTGAAGAACCATTCTTCGTGTTTGCCACTCAGAATCCGATCGAACTCGAAGGCACGTATCCATTGCCTGAGGCTCAGCTCGATCGATTCATGTTCAACATCATCATTGACTACTCACCGGAGGATGAAGAACTCGAGGTTGTGCGTCGGACGACAGCTATTCAAAAGGAGGCACTCGTTCCCGCCGTCACGGGCCAGGATATCATCGACTTCCAGGAACTGGTCCGTCGCGTCCCCGTATCCGAACCGGTGCTGCGGTATACGCTCACCATGGTGCGTACGACTCGGCCGAACGCCAATGGCGCCCCGGACTTCATCAACGAGTGGGTGCAATATGGGGCCAGCGTAAGAGCAGCGCAGTATCTCGTGCTGGGCGCCAAGGCCAGGGCTCTGGTGAACGGGCGGTACCACGTGACCTACGAAGACATTCGGGCCCTAGCTCATCCGGTACTGCGCCACAGGATTCTCAAGAACTTCCACGCCGAATCGGAACGGATCACGACAGACCAGATCGTCGACCAGTTGCTCGAGGCCGTACCGCAGCCAACCTCTGGCATGTGAGTAGCCCCGCTCGTTTTCTCGATCCGGTAGCACTCTCTAGGATCTCCAACCTGGAGTTGTTGGCCCGTACTGTGGTAGACGGGTTCATCTCAGGGCTCCACCGCTCCCCGTACCTAGGGTTTTCTGTGGATTTTGCCGAACACCGGCCGTACACTCTGGGGGACGACATTCGGCGTATCGATTGGCGCGTTTTTGGGCGAACGGACCGCTTATTCGTCAAGGAATTCGAGGCCGACACCAACGCGAATCTGAACGTCCTGTTCGATGTGAGTGGATCGATGCACTATGGAAGCGGTCCAATCACGAAAGTAGAATACGGCAAATACCTGGCTGCCTGTCTCACATACTTCTCGCGGAAACAACGCGATCGTGTCGGGATCGTGACCTTCGATGACGACATCATTGACTACGTTCCCCCATCGGCGAAGCACCTGGAAGTGGTGTTGCATACGATCGACCGGATCCAACCTCGTGAACGCGAAGGTGGGTTTGGACGGCCGCTCAACAAGATCGCCCAGATGCTCACGCGACGGAGTCTGCTCGTGGTGATCTCCGACTTGTACGAAGATCCGGATGTGATCATCCGAGCACTTTCCCATCTGCATCACAAGGGCAACGATGTCATCGTGTTCCACCTCTTAGATCCAGCGGAAGTGGAGTTCCCGTTCGAAGAGGCCGCCCAGTTTCAGGATCTCGAAAGCGGCGAGCGCATGCCGGTCGTACCCGATAAGTTGCGCGAGGAGTACCAAAGGCATATCGAAACACACCTCGACACGCTGAAGCGGCGTATGCTGCAGAACGAAATCGACTACTGTTTTGTCCAGACGTCGCAACCACTGGACCATGCATTGTTCGAATACCTCTCGCGGCGTGAACGGATGAGCAGGGTCAGATGAGCTTGTCTTTTCTGGCGCCAGCGTTCTTGGCCGGACTAGCTCTCATCTCCATTCCAATCTTGGTGCACCTCACGCACAGAGAGAAGAAGCAACCAGTGCTTTTCCCGTCGCTGATGTTCTTGCGGCGTGTGCCGTTCCGCACGGCCAAGCGCCAGCGCATTCGGCACTGGGTGTTGTTCTTGATGCGCGTGACCGCGATCGCACTCATCGTTGCGGCGTTTGCGCGCCCGTTGCTCGATACGTCGACGCTGGGGCTCGCGGTTGTCGGGCAATCGCGCGAAGTGGTCGTCCTCCTTGATCGTTCCTACAGCATGACGTACGGCGATCGGTGGGAGCGGGCGACGGGCGCTGCCGCCGCCGTGATTGACGGTTTGGGACCCGGTGATCGCGCGATGCTCGTTGCGTTTGCCGACAAGGCCGAAGTGATGACCACCGCTACCGCAGATCCAATCTCGTGGGGGGCGGCAATCGACAGGGTTGAGCCGGGTGGCGGGAGAACTCAATTGGGACCGGCGGTTCAGCTTGCCCGTGATTTTCTCGAAGCTTCGGAACTGGCTATCCGTGAGTTGGTGCTCATTACCGATTTTCAACGCATTGCCTGGGACGGTACGGACGCCGTACGTCTGCCGGGTGGCACGCAGATCCGAGCAGTCAACGTTGGCGATTCCAGTGCCACTAACGTTGCCGTCGCCGACGTTGCGATCCAGCGTTCCCGCGCGGGGGCCCGTGATCAAGTTCGCATCTCGTCCCGTGTGGTGAACCCGAGTGGGGTGGCCGTGACCCTGCCTGTTGCACTTACCCTGGACGAAGAGACGATCGAGACCCAGGAGGTAACAGTCCCGGCCTCTGGGGCGATCGTTGTGTCGTTCACGGCCCAGATGGTGCCAGACCGGGTTGCGTTGGGACGTGTCACCGTCGTGGCGGACGACGTGGCCGCCGACAACGTGTTCCATTTCGTGGTGGCGCCGATCGTTCCAGTTCGTATCCTCGTGCTTACGAGTCCGGCCGCGCGCGCCAGCGATGTGCTCTATGTACAGGAGGCTCTCGCGATCGGTAGCGATCCGCCGTTCGACGTGCAGATAAAGCGCGCGTCCGATTTTCGTGCCGCCGACTTGGATGGGTTGGACGCGGTTATGCTGGCCGATGCACCTCCCCCACAGGGAGCGAACGGGCAGGCCCTCGAGGGCTGGATCCGTGCCGGCGGCGGTCTCCTCGTGGCGTTGGGGCCACGGACCGGGCCCGGCGCGTGGCCGCCGGACGGGCGTGCGCTCATTGGTGGTGCCCCCGGAAAGGTTGTTGACCGTTTGGACGACCGCGGCGCCACACTCTCCATCTTGAGCTATGAGCACCCGGTGTTCGAGCCTTTCGCGAAGCCGAGGAGCGGGGATTTTTCGGTGGCGCGATTCCTCCGATACCGTGAGTTCACCCCGGCCCCAGATCCCACGGGGGAGTCACACCGCATGTTGGTGCGTTTCGATGATGGTGGCCCGGCGATGTTCGAACGGCGCCTAGACCGAGGCAAGGTCTTGGTCTGGACCGGCGGAGTCGCCAATCTGTGGAGCGATCTCCCACTCAAACCCGTGTTTCTCCCCTTTATCCACCAAGTCGCGCGGTATCTTGGCTCCTACCGCGAGGAACGGGCGTCACACACCGTGGGCGCAGTGGCCCATATCGACGAAGCCAAAATGGCCGGCGACGACGCCGGCGAGATCGTAATCGAATCCCCGGCCGGAGACCGCGCTGCCGTGGTGGTGGATGGGAGTATCCCGGTGACATTGGATCAAGCGGGCTTCTACACAGCCCGACGGCTGGCCGGGGGTACCAATGAGGGTGTGGTCGTGGCAGCTAATCCCGACCCACGGGAAGCGGATCTGGCCATGGTCTCCACAGACGAGGTTCTCCTAGCTATCCAGCCTGACGATGCTGCCGGCGAACGTACCGAAACGCTCGCGGCATCCCTCACCGCTGGCCAGAAGGAACGTCGGCAGGCACTTTGGTGGTATCTCTTGATAGCCGCTGGGGCTTTGTTACTCATGGAATCAACCCTTGCCCACCGCACCGCGGACGTGGTGAGGTAGCCGCGAGAAGGAGCGACGTGATGCTAGGTCTGTTTCATGAACCGCCTCCGCGCCCAACTGATTACAAATCGATGCTCGATATCATTCGGAGTGTCCGCACCCGGTGGCGCCTTCGCATTTTGCTTCGCGGGGTGGCCATCGTCTTCACAGTGGGCTTGGTCATCTTTCTGGTGGCCTCAGTTGGGTTGGAACAATTCCGCTTCTCTTCCGGTGCCGTCGTTGCATTCCGTACTCTGGCGTATGTGTCTATCGGTGCGCTGATCTGGTTCTACCTCGTCAAGCCTCTATTCCGCAGGGTCTCCGACGAACGTGTGGCTCTGTATCTCGAAGAACACGAACCCTCACTGGAAGGGCAGGTAACCACCGCAGTGGAGTTTGGCGGCGTTCCTGGGATCGACGAGCGCGTGAACCTTTCGCCTCTGCTGGTGGACCGCATGGTCCAACACGCTGTACGTGCCTGCAGCAAGATCGACGACGGCAAGCGAGTCGACCAGCGAGGGCTCCGTCGATCATCGGGTTGGTTGGCCGGGGCCACGCTAGTGAGCGCCGTACTGTTTCTGATGAGCCCGGAGGTCGTTCGTAATAGCGCACCGTTTTTGCTGCGACCGTTTGGAACTGGTGTGGGCAGTTCCCCATACTCGATCGCGGTGACACCCGGCGATACGACGATGCCCCGAGGGGCCGATCTCAAGATCACGGCGAATCTCGTGAACTTCAATGCGGACGCCGCGTATTTGTCGGTGCGAAACGGCGACGACCAAGATTGGCAGCGTTGGCCCATGACGCTGGATGCCGAAACGGGCACATTCGACTTCTTGATGTTCAGCGTCCAGAACGACGCGGAATTCCAGGTGGAGGCGAGCGGCGTGCGTTCGTCGAGCTTCCGCGTCAGTGTGGTCGATCTTCCTTACGTTGACCGGATGGACCACGAGTACCGATTCCCCGTGTACACTGGCCTCTCGCCCCAAACGTTCGAAGACGCGGGTGATATTGCGGCGCTTCGCGGCACCTCGGTGCTCTTGTCGATCATGCCGACGATTCCCGTAGCGGCCGGCGCGGTCGTCGTTGACGAGCAGGATACCATCCCACTGGTGCAAGAGGCCGACCGGCTAACGGGTCAACTAAAGGTGAGTCGTAACGCGTCGTATCGTGTGCTCCTTACGAGTATCGATGGTGTCGAAGTCGTCGGCTCACCTGATTACTTTATCGACGCACTCGACGACCAAAGACCAGCCATCAGGTTCAAGACCCCCGGGCGCGACATGAAGGTGACGAGCATCGATGAGGTGTTTACGGAGGTCACTGCCGAAGATGACTACGGCATTGAGATGGTCGAATTCCTCTTTTCGGTAAATGGGGGCGAAGAACAGGTAATCACCCTGTTTGGACCGGGCGGATCCCGGTCGAATCTGACTGCCGGGCACACATTGTACCTCGAGGAGTTTGGCCTTCAGCCTGGTGATGTCGTGGCCTACTATGCCCGTACCCGGGATACGCGCCGCGTGGGCCAGCCACAAATGACCACGACGGATATCTATTTCCTTGACATCCGTCCGTTCGATTGGCGATATCGGCAGGCCGAGCAGCAGGGTGGGGGCGGCGGCGGTGGGGAGCCGGCGATGAGCCCCGGGGAGTTGTCGCGACGGCAGCGAGAAATCGTCGCGGGGACGTTCAACCTCCGCCGGGATTCGCTCGACTACACGGTCGACGAACTTCGGGAACACCTTACGACGCTGGCGCTTTCCCAAGGGCGGTTGCGGGAAGAAGTCGAAACGCTCGTGCGACGCCTCGAGGGGCGTCGGGTGGTGGAACTTGATTCGACATTCACCACGGTCGCAGAGGAGCTTCCCAAGGCCATCTTGGCGATGGAAGAAGCCGAGGAACAACTCGGGCGGCAGCGGGCCGGCGACGCGCTTTCGCCGGAACAAGTGGCCTTGCAGCATCTCATGCGTGCCGAAGCCGCCTATAGGGAACGTGAAGTGAGCCAGGGTGGTGGTGGCGGTGGTGGTGGTGGTGGGCAAAATGCCACTGCTGAGGAACTCGCCGACCTGTTCGATCTCGAACTCGACAAGCTCCGGAATCAGTATGAGAGTGTCGAGCGTAGCGAACGGCAGCAGGTGGCCGAACAGGTCGACGAGACTCTGGAGCGTCTTCGTGAACTCGCAAGGCGCCAACAACAAGAAAATGAGCGGATGCGCGCGCGCGCGCAGAACCTGAACGCCGGTGGCGGGGGTGGTCAGGGGCAACGGAGCCTGGCCGATGAAACGGAGGAGTTGGCCAGGCAACTCGAGCGCCTGTCACGAGAGCAGCGACGTCCCGAACTCATGGAAACGGTGCGTGAACTGCAGCAGGCTTCCGAGGCCATGCGCCGTGCGGCTGCCAACAATCAAAACGGGGGAGCGCAGGGTCAATCAGCCTTGGATCAACTTCGAGAAGCCCGACGACTGCTCGAAGAGAACCGGTCGGCCGGCCTTCGCCAGGAAGTTGATGACGCGTTGCGTCGCGCCGAACGGCTGGCCCAGGAACAGCGTGAGATGGCCGACAATGTGTCCCGGCTGCCGGACGAACCGGCGGCCCGTGATCGCGAACGGTTGCAACAGCTCGTCGCACGGAAGACAGAGATGGCGTCGGAGGTCAACGACCTCGAGGCTGAAATAGATCAGTTGTCTCGTGACGCTCGCAGCGAGCAGCCGGACGCGTCACAGCAATTGCGCGACGCAGCTCGAGAAATGCGTGACACCCGTCTAGGAGACAAGATCATGTATTCGCGGGGAGTCATGCAGGCCCGGTCGAACGAGTACGCGGAGAACTTCGAGAATCAGATCCAAAACGATCTCGATGGACTAGAAAGGCAGATACGCCAAGCGCGTGACGCGATCGGCGAATCACGGGATCAACGGCTCGAGGAAGCGCTCGACGAGGCCCGTGACCTGGTGAATGCCCTGGAATCGATGGATGAACGCATGGAGGCTGCCCAGCAACGGAGCTTGGAACAGTCTGATCAGCAAGGGCAGCAGGGCCAACAAGGCCAACAAGGCCAACAAGGCCAACAAGGCCAACAAGGCCAACAAGGCCAACAAGGCCAACAAGGCCAACAAGGGCAGGGAGGACAGCAAGGGCAGCAGGGAGGCCAGGCCAATGATGGTACGGGCGGCGGGACTCCCGGTGGAGACCCGGTTCGCGGTGACGGACAGATCTCTCCGGATGATGCTCGTCAGTTTGCCCAAGAAATGCAGGTGCGCAGGCGAGAGTTGGAATCGCTCCGGGAGCGGTTGATGGAGGCAGGCGTCGACGTTGGTGATCTAGATGACGTCCTGAGGCGGATGCGGGCGTTGGAAAATCACCGTGAAATCGGTGAGCCGCGCTCGCTGGCCGAACTCAAGGAGGCCATTATCCCCGGCCTCAAGGAGTTCGAATTCAAGTTGCGGAAGGAAGCGGGCGGGATCCAAGAGGACGTATTCCTTACGGGTTCGGGTGAGGTTCCGGAGGAATACCGCAAGCTGGTCGAGGAGTACTACAAGAACTTGGCGAAGCGCGGAGGCGGTGGGAACTAGGGCCTCTACGCACTTCAGGCTGCCACGGGCATGTTGTGGGCCTTGCGCCTGTTGCGACAACCCACATCTTTGTCAGTTCGCAGCTTTCTCCAACACGGGAGCCCCCTCTGCGCCAACTCCGAATTGGAGTCATCGATCTCGTAACCAAGGGCCCGAACAAGTCGCTTTACGGCTGGGTGATGCACGCGAACACGGCGAGCATTATGCCCCAGGTCGTATCCACATGGTGCGAGCAAGACGGACACGACGTCACGTTCATTTGTTACACTGGGCGGGAGTCGATTGCAGACGAGCTGCCCGATAATGTCGACCTTGTCTTCATCAGCTCATTCACGCAAGCAGCGCAGTTGTCGTACGCCATCAGCGCGATGTGCCGGGCCCGCGGGGCGGTCACGGTGCTGGGCGGACCGCATGCGCGCTGTTATCCCGAGGACGCTGCGAACTACTTCGACTATGTCGTTGGATTTGCCAACCAGGGGATCATCCGTGACATCCTGAACGAATGTGGCGAGCACCGACCGCTCGGTATTCAACTCTCGGCCCCGGCACAACCGGAGACGTTACCGGGGGTCGAAGAGCGCTGGAAGTTCACCGAGAAGGCGCTTCAAAAAGCACCGCTCATCAAGATCGTACCGATGATCGGGAGCCTGGGCTGCCCCTATACGTGTAGTTTCTGCATCGATTCTGTAGTGCCATACCAGCCGTTGGACTTCGAAGTGTTGAGCAACGACTTGCGTTTTCTGCAGACGAAATTCAAGCGGCCGATAGTCGGATGGCACGATCCCAACTTTGGGGTTCGCTTCAATGATTACATGGACGCGATCGAGGATGCCGTGCCCGCTGGGTCGGTCGATTTCGTTGCCGAGAGCAGCCTAGCCCTGCTCGGGGAAGACCACTTGAAGCGACTGCAGCGCAACGGATTCAAGGCGATCCTTCCCGGAGTCGAGTCCTGGTACGACTTGGGGAACAAGTCCAAGACGGGAAAACGTGAGGGAATAGACAAGGTCCATCAAGTCTCGGAGCATATCGAATTGATCCATGAGTACATCCCGTATATCCAGGCCAATTTCGTGTTGGGATTGGACAGCGACGCTGGGGATGAGCCATTCGAGCTGACCAAGCGATTCATCGATCTTTCTCCAGGCGCGTTTCCGGGGTATTCCTTGCTATCAGCGTTTGGCCGGGCGGCCCCGCTCAATCTGGAATACCAGCGGAACGATCGCGTGCTTCCGTTCCCGTTCCATTTCCTGAACAACAATCACGCCATGAACGTGAAACCGGCCAACTACTCATGGCCGGAATTCTACGATCACGTAATCGACCTGACGCGGTATTCGTTCTCGTGGCGTGCTATCGCGCGACGCTTCCGCGCCGTACGAACCGCGATTCCACGTTGGATGAACGTCGTACGCGCTGTGTCGTCGGAGGGATTCGGTCGGTTGAAGTACTATCGAGAAGTCCGCCGTCGTCTGGACGAAGACCTGCCGCTCCGGCGCTACTTCGAGGGCGAGACCACCGATTTGCCAGCGTTCTTCTACGATCGTGTGAAACACGACCTCGGGACCATGTGGGAGTGGTTACCGAAGGGTGCGCTGTTCCACGACCCCAATGCCTACTTGAACGCCGAGGCTTCGGCGGCGCTCACGCCGCTCACGATCAAGGCGAGCGCACCGACGGGATAGTAAGGGTTACCGGCCGGTAAGAATCCCTTGCCGAATCCGCCTGGTTTTGCCGCTCGCGGTTGGGTCTTCCTGAAGCCGGTAGCTCACGACCTCTTCATAACGCAGTACCCCTGGTAGGGTCAGCGTTTCCTCGTTTCGTAAGACGGTGATGTCGAGTGCCGTGCCGCCCGGCGCGTTGCCAAACCGCATTTGAAACTGCTGGGCAAACGAGGGGTCGTTTACTTCGATGCCACCGATCTGCAATAGGTAGTCGTCTTCTTCGACGCCGGCGTCATCCGCCAAGGATTCCGGAGTCACTTCAACGATTTTGACTCCCGCCGAATCCGAGATCATCCCCATCCCGAAGGCGGGTACCGTGGCAGAGTCCACCAAGAGGCGCAAGCCGGCCAGGGCGAACGTCCGCTGATAGGGAAATGGATCGCGCCCGTCGATGTACCGTTCATGAAACTCTTGCACGTCGAGGCCTAAGGCAACGAGCTCGACCGCTTCCCAAAACTGCGCCGTGGTGAACCCGGCGCCCGCCTGGTACGTGCTCTCGTACAACGCGCGCATGACGTCGTCGAGCGACGCGAGGTTGTTGGAAGCATCCCGAATCAGGATGTCGAGAAGGAGCCCGGCGAGCGATCCCTTTGGGTAGTAGACATACGCCGTTCCGTCGACGGGATCGATCCACGTGTTGAGTGAGGCATCCTCCAGTGCGACCGTCCGTGTCGAGCCGACCTCGTCGATCTTTGCTGCTGTGAGTTGATAGAAGCTTTGAGGCGGGATGATCTGCCCCCTGACCAACGCAATATCGGCGTAGTAGTCCGTGATTCCCTCGCTCATCCAGAGGAGTGTCGTCTCCTGAGTTTGGCTGTAGTCGTACGGAACCATTTCGGCGGGGCGCAGTCGTTTCACATTCCAAGCATGGAAGATTTCGTGCGCCGTAATCGATGCGAGCAACGGGTTTCGAATAAAACCGGGGTTGTAGATGCCGACGTGGGAGTTCGAGTGTTCGAGCGCCGACCCTCCAGGAGTTTCTTCAGTGAAGATGAGCAGCGTTGTATAGGTATCCCAGGGCGTCTCACCGAAAACATCGTGCATGGGCGGCATCATCTGATGGATCTGTTCCCAGAGCAGTTCACGCCCGGGCCCCTGCATTGCCTGGGCAGGGTAGGTGGCAAGCCGGTTCCAAACACCGTCCACTTCGGCAGAGTCGACATCGATGCTGCCGATGAATACAGGCATGTCAACGAGTTCGTGATAGTCCACGGCAGTGAAGCCGCCCTGCCCGTTCGAGGTAAATCCCGAGGCAACAAGCCAATCGGGTTCCGTAGTGAACGTGATGGTCGAAGCGAATGCTAGGTCATGCCCCTCCGGATACAGGAACACGTTCGTCCCGTTGAACATTACGAAGTCACTTTGCGCCCACGCCATAGCGTTGTCTAAGCTGTCGGCCCGATAGTCGAAACTCACGGCCAGCGATTGGTTCCCGTCAGGATGAATGCGCCACGTGTCGTAGTCGGCCTTGTCCCACCGCAGGTTTCGATCTTCGCCCGTCACCGTAAAGTCCAGAACGTTGCGGGCGAAATTTGAGATCTGGTAGGCACCAGGGGTCCAGGCTGGGAGCGAGAGCAATACGGCAGCGTCGCCCGACGTCTGGAAATGCATATCTACGTGGAGTGTGCCGGCTTCTGCCGTCTCACGGTCAAAGCGCACCGAGTAGGCGATATTGGTGACGGGGGCCGATACGGGCGTCTGTGCCTGCCCGGCGCTGGATAGCGCTACGATCAAAACGGCGACGGCTGACTGGCTGAATCCGAACATGTAGGTACCTCGGTACTCCTAAAGAGGTTGGCGTCTCTGTCATATCCAGTTGCGCGGTAATTACCCGACTCAGCGGGTCGAGTTCAAGGGGGAGCATGCGGAAGCAGCGACGACGCGGTTGGGCTTGGTGGGGCTGATCTAGGGCCAGCTTGTCTATTGCCGCGTCGGCGAGCCGTATAGGTGCCTTAGGGGCTACTCGTCCGTCGATTTGTCCTGGTCACTAATCTCTTCGACTTCAGCCTCTTCTACGTCATCGCTGGTGGAACGAGACCATATCTTGCTGATTCCATCTTCGATCCAGTCCGCGACATCATCGGCTGCATCCATGATGCGTACTGCAGCATCGCGCAGCGACTGTGGGATCTCGAAGTTCATCTCGGTTGAGGCCGCAGATTCGTCGGATTTCTCGCTGGTGTCTTCTGTTTTTTCGGTCTGTTCGTCGATCATGGGTGACATAACCTCCCTGAGAAGCTTGTCGGCCTTCTTGCGGTTCGCCGGGGTATTGGCGCCCACCGTACGCGACCGTCGCTTGCCGTCTTCGGTCCATTCGATCCGGACCCTGCCGTTGATCACATAACGCCGGCCGACAGCAGGCGGTTCGCCTACCGTGCGAGAATAACGTGGATCCCGTTTACCGGCCATGAGATCCCTACGGTCGCCCATCCGGAAAGTGTCACACAGTTGCAACTCGGGCGTGACGGGTACGACTGGTGATTGTAACAGCGACAGTCTGAGCAGAGAGGCATTCTGCGATGACCGATTCCAAGGGTGAGAAGATCCTCCTGCTTGCCCGGGACGACGTCAAGGGCGTCGTATTCGAACGCCTTACCAACGAGGGGTTCGTTATTGGGGCAATATCGTCGGATGCCGAAGGAAGAATTCGTGGCGGCGATCGTGGATCTGGCGAAAGGCGGGCCCGATTTCGTTCGGCGCACGCTCGAGAACGAAGATGCGGCGCTTGTCGGGGACTACGCTGGATCCGAAGGTGGTGAGTGCGTTAGGCCGGGCCGTCGCACGCCACAAGACATTAGTTTTTGGGACGGTCGAGGGGCAACGGATAATGGGCCTGGCGGACTCGGTACCGAGAGGTCAACTTCGTGGATCCCACGTGCGTATGCTCGATACCCCCTCCAAGGACCAGTCATGAGAGCGTTGATCCTCATTGTAGTCGGTGCCGGGACGATGTTCGCTTCCTCGCAGCAGACCGCGCCAACGGTAGACGAATGGGAAGTCCCGTTCAAGATGGACTCTGCGGGCGTTCTCTACGACGAGTTCCCGAGCACGCGGCAAGAGGCGACGCGCCCCCGGGATCCGTACGTCCACCCTGACGGTCGCGTGTTCTTCTGTGGACAGGCGGGAAACTACATCGCGTCGCTCGACCCGGCGACTGGTGAGTTCGTACGCTACGAGCTGCCGGACGGCACGTATCCCCACAACCTCATCATCGACGAGGATGGGATCGTGTGGTACGCGGGCAACCGCGATAGCCACATCGGGAGGCTGGATCCGGAAACCGGTGAGGTCACGAAGATCGTAATGCCCGACCCGGACGTCCGAGATCCACACACCCTCACCTGGGATAAGAACGGCGACATCTGGTTTACGGCGCAGTTTTCGAATTTTGTCGGGAAACTCACGGTCGCGACGCTCGAGGTGCAGCTGATCGAGGTTCCTACTGAGCGCGCTCGTCCGTATGGGATCGTGATGGGTGCCTCCGGCCTACGTCCGTGGATCGTGTTGTTTGGCACGAACAAACTTGCCACGATCGATCCAGAAACCATGGAGCTTACGGAGTTTGTATTACCACGGCCCGAAACGCGCCCGCGCCGCATCGCGATGACGACGGACGGTCACGTGTGGTACGTTGATTTTGCCGGAGGGATGTTGGGGCGGTTCGATCCCGAGACCGAAGGTGTCCGCGAATGGGCTACGCCTGGTGGTCCCGAATCTCGACCGTACGCGCTAATGAACGACGATAAGGATAGGTTGTGGTTCTTCGAGGGCAAGCGGGGCGTCCCGGTCCAGATGGTTGGGTTTGACGCGACCACCCAGAAGTTTATCGGTTCAACGCCGTTGGAGAGCGGTCCAGGCACGGTGCGGCATGTCTACTTTCACCAGCCGACCAACGCGATCTACTTCGGTGCCGATGCGAACACCGTCGGGCGCGCTACGCTGCCGCCCGTGCGGGTGCTCGTACCGTAGGCAAACACATGGTTAGGGAGAGAACACATATGAAATTGGCGTACGCGGTTGCGGTCGTTGGTATCTGTTTTTTGGCGGCACCTGCCGCCGGTGAAGCTCAGCGAGATTTCTCAGATGTCGTTATTACGGTAACGCATGTCGCAGGCGGCGTGTACATGCTGGAGGGTAGTGGAGGGAACATCGGTCTGCATGTGGGCGATGACGGAGCGTTTGTGGTGGACGATCAATTTGCCCCGCTCACCGATAAGATTATGGCTGCGATTCGAGAGGTCACCACCCAAGATGTGGAGTTCGTGATCAATACCCATTGGCACGGCGATCACACGGGCGGCAACGAGGCCATGGGCAAGTCCGGCGCGCTTATCGTTGCGCACGAGAACGTGCGCAAGCGGATGAATCCGGCGGAGTTCAAGAACCTCATTGGCAATTCCAACCAAGCGCCGCTCGGGGCGCTGCCAGTGGTCACGTTCACCGAGATGGTCACGTTTCATTGGAACAACGAGACGATGCACATCATCCACGTCGACCCCGCCCACACCGACGGAGACGCAATCGTCCACTTCGTCGACGCGAATGTGTTTCATATGGGCGATCTGTTCTTCAACGGGCGCTACCCGTTCATCGACGTGAATAGTGGCGGCAACGCCGACGGCGTGATTGCGGCAGCAAACCGAACGCTCGAACACGTCAATGCCGAGACCAAGCTCATTCCCGGGCACGGCACCCTGGCAACGCCGGACGACCTACAGGCTTACCGCGACATGCTCGTGGCAGTCCGCAGCAACGTGGAAGGACTGGTGCGTCAGGGGATGAGCGAGGACGAGGTGGTTGCGGCAGCCCCAACGGCCGAGTTCGATGAGGAGTGGGCGGCAGGGCGGGACCCCAGCGGGTTCGTTCAGGCGATGTATCGGGCGGTGACCGGCAACTAGGGGGATCCAGGAGGTTCCCCTTTGATCCTCTTTCTGTAGGCACCTCCCCCTATCCCACTATCCCGCTATCCCACTAGCTTACCTACCCCGACATACAAGGATCCGGAGGAATGCCTTCATACAAGATTGGCGTGCTTGGTGGGGACGGGATCGGCCCCGAGGTCACGGCAGAAGCGCTCAAAGCTCTTGAAGCAGTCTCGGAGCTGGAAGACTTCACCTATGAGTTGGTCGACTACCCGCATAGTGGAGAGCATTACCTCAAGACCAAGGAGCTCGTGACCGATGACCTGATTGATGAGTGGCGCACGCTGGATGCTGTTCTTCTTGGGGCCATTGGCCACCCGGACGTGGAACCAGGATTGGTGGAGCGATCGGTCATTCTTGGGCTTCGTTTTGGTCTCGATCTCTATATCAACCTCCGCCCGATCAAGCTCTATACCGAAGCGTTGTGCCCCCTCAAAGGGAAAAAACCGGAAGACATCGACTTCGTGGTCGTTCGGGAGAATACCGAAGGGATGTACTCTCAGATTGGTGGGCACCTGAAGAAAAACACGCCGGACGAAGTTGCATTGGTCAACGGAGTCTATACGTGGAAAGGTTGCGAGCGGGCAAGCCGGTATGCGTTCGAACTTGCCGCAACAGGCAAGACCGCGGGACGTACAGGGCGCGTCACGTTGGTGGACAAGCACAATGCCATCCGGGCGCATGATATATGGGAACGTGCGTATAACTCTGTGGCAGATGACTTTCCTGACATAGAACGGGACCATGCCTACGTCGATGCATGCTGCATGTGGATGATTAAGAACCCCGAATGGTTCGACGTGATCGTCACTACCAATCTCTTCGGTGACATCATCACGGATATTGGTGCCATGCTCCAAGGGGGTATGGGAATCGCGGCGTCGGGAAACATTCACCCGGGGCAGACTTCGATGTTCGAGCCGATCCACGGATCAGCGCCCAAATACACGGGCAAGAACATCGCGTGTCCGCTCGGCGCTATTGCCTCGGTATCCATGATGTTGGATTTCTTGGGTGAGATCAGCGCGGCCAAACGCATAGATGGGGCGATGGAAGCACTGCTCACGAGCGGTAAGGTCAGATCGGCGGATGCGCGGAGTGGAATCGCAACAGATGCGATGGGCAATATGGTGGTCGATTTGATTAGGCAGGCGACGTAGGCGGGAAGTGTCAACGGTTCCTGGTAGCCGAGCGTAGTACCCGGCGATATCCTTCCTTTCTTGCCATAAACCGTTCAGGAGTAGCGCTTATGTCCTCTCGTGTGTTCGCACGATGGGTGGGGACGGCCGCCGCTGTAGCCCTTCTTGGGGTGGCGCGCCCGGCCGACGCACAGCTTACCTCGCCATCGCACTACGCAATCACGAATGCCCGCATTATCACTGGCACCGGCCAGACCATCGATGGGGGCACAATTCTGATGAAGGACGGCCTCATCTCGGCCGTTGGAAGCAACGTCGACGTTCCGGCGGACGCGTGGACGATCGACGGAACCGGGATGACGGTCTATCCTGGCCTGATCGACGCGATGTCCAACGTAGCGGTACCCGAATCGATGCTCCGCCCGGCTGGTGGTGGTGGGTTCGGGTTCGGCGCCGGAGGCCCCGGCGGTCAGGGTGGCCGGGACATCGAGCAGGCCCCCCATTCCTGGGGTCCTGAGGACCGCCCCGGTACGCTCTCATGGCTGAACGCGGCTGACGAACTCGATACTGAAGATGACGATATCGAGTCCTGGCGGAACGCAGGGTTCACGACAGCGATTGTATCGCCCGAACGGGGCTTTTTCCCCGGGCAGGCGGCCGTCATCAATCTTGCGACCGCTGGGCGACCGCGAGAGATGGTGGTAAGGACGCCGGTTGCTCTCCGAGTGAACCTCAACAGCGGGCCTGGCTTTCCCGGCTACCCAGGATCACTAATGGGTGCCATTGCGTACGTGAAACAGGCGTTCTTCGATGCGGCCCACTATGGGCAAGCGTGGAGGATCTACGAAGAGTCTCCCTCGGGTCTCGAACGCCCCGAATGGGATCGCGCACTGGAGCCGCTGCGGATGGCGCAAGAGACGCAGATGACGGTGTTGTATCCCGGCAATTGGGCGCGAGAAGTCAAGCGGGTGTTCGACATCGCGCGACAAACGGGAACCAATCCGGTCGTGTATGGAGCGCAGGAAGGGTATCGAATGGCGGACGAGTTGGCAGCCGCCGCGGTGCCGGTGCTGCTGAACGCCTCGTGGCCCGAGCCCCCCCGCAACGCGAATCCGGATCAAGACTATCCGTTGAGCACATTGCGGTTCCGTGATCGTGCACCAACCACACCAGCGGAGTTCGAACGCGCCGGCGTTAAGTTCGCGTTCTATTCGGGTGGAGCTGACCCCAGCAAACTCATGCGCAATCTGCGCAAGGCCATTGCGATGGGTTTGTCTCCGGAAGCAGCGTTGCACGCGCTCACCATGGCTCCGGCTGAGATTTTCGGTGTGAGTGAGGTGGTGGGCAGCCTGCAAGAGGGGAAGATCGCGAACGTGGTGGTGACGGACGGTGATCTATTCACGCGCGGTACGAACGTGAAGATGGTCTTCGTCGATGGCCAGAAGTTCGAAGTGCCGGAAACCAAAACGGCAGCCAGGCCCGGTAGGCGGGGACCTGGAGCGCGCGGTGGCGACACGGAGGCAGAAGAGACCTCGGAAGAGAATTTTGCTCCTCCGATTCCGATGACGGTCGATAGAGGTGTCATCGATCCAGCCGACGTCACGATCATTCGCAATGCCACGGTCATGACGGTCTCCAACGGTACGATGGAAAATACCGACGTGCTGATCCGGGACGGAAAGATCGCGGAGATTGGGCAAAACCTTTCCGCTCCAAACGGCGCGAAGGTAATAGATGCGACCGGGAAGTATGTGACGCCCGGGATCATCGACGCCCATTCACATCTAGCGGCTGACGCAATCAATGAGGGTTCCGTCAACGTGTCGGCGATGGTCGGGATCAAGGACGTGTTGAATCCCGATCAGATCGGGATCTACCGTGCGCTCGCCGGGGGTGTAACCAGTGCCAATATTCTCCACGGCAGTGCCAATCCAGTCGGCGGCCGCAATGCTGTGGTCAAGTTCCGGTGGGGGAGTGATGCCGACGCGATGTACATGGAGGGCGCACCCGAGGGAATCAAGTTTGCCCTCGGTGAGAACACAAAACGTGACCGGAACCCGGATCGCTATCCGGCAACCCGGATGGGTGTGCAGGATGTGATTCGCCAGGTGTTCGTGGAGGCGCGCCAGTACCGGAAGGATTGGCAGGAATACGACGCGGCGCGTGCCCGGGGTGAGACGGTGATCCCCCCACGGGTGGATCTCAAACTCCAAACGATGGCGGAGATCCTGGAAGGTACTCGCTTGGTGCACGCGCATTCCTACCGTGCAGACGAGATCCTGCAACTGATCCGTTTGGCCGATGAGTTCGGCTTCAGGATCGCCACGTTCCAGCACGTACTGGAAGGCTACAAGGTAGCCGACGAGATCGCGGCGCACGGAGCTGGTGCATCGACGTTCTCCGACTGGTGGGGGTACAAGGTCGAGGCCTACGAGGCCATTCCGTACAATGCAGCCTTGATGACCGAGCGGGGCGTCACGGCGTCGATTAACTCCGATAGCGGTGAAGAGATTCGCCACCTGAATCAGGAAGCAGCGAAGTCAATCAAGTGGGGTGGTTTGACCGAGGACCAGGCCCTTGCGCTCGTGACGCTGAATCCGGCAAAGCAACTGGGTGTCTCGGATCACGTAGGGTCGCTCGAGGTCGGGAAGGATGCCGACATCGTCATCTTCAACAATCACCCGCTCAGCGTCTATGGCGTAGTCGAACAGACGATCATCGACGGTCAGGTCTACTTCGATCGTGAAGTGGATCTGCAGCGACGGGATGCCTTGGAAGCAGAGAAGAAGGCGCTCATGGACAAGGAAAAGGGCAGCACACAGCGTCCACGCGTCACCACTGACGACGCCGGGCAGGAGGAGCTCAACTAATGAAACTCACACGCATACTGTCGAGTGCCGCCGTTGTTTCGGCGTTCGTGGCGGCACCGGCGATAGGTCAAGAGACGATTGCGATCCGCGGTGCGAAAATCACCACGATGGCCGGTCCAGTCATCGAATCCGGCACAGTCGTTATTCAGGATGGGTTGATTACGGCCGTAGGCGCCAATGTCTCCGTGCCCGCAGGGGCCAGAGTCATCGACGGAAGCGGACTCGAGGTCTATCCGGGTATGTTCGATGCGGTCACCCAACTTGGCCTCACCGAAATTGGTGCGGTGGCCGTGACCAACGACCGCATGGAGTTGGGCACTTTCAATCCCCATCTTCTTGGTAGGACCGCGGTGCATCCCTCATCGGCACACATTCCAGTCGCTCGCGCTAGCGGTATCACGCACGCGGTCGCTGCACCTGACGCTAGGAGTGGTGGGATTGGTGGTCAGGCGTCGCTCATGCACCTCGATGGGTGGACGATCGAAGAGATGCTGATCGACGAATCGGTCGGATTCATCGTGAGCTGGCCGAGCCTCCGTGGTGGTGGCCGCCGGTTCGGCGGGTTCGGTGGCGGCCGTAGTGGCGGGAACTACGAACAGCAGCTCGAACGGTACGATGCCGCCGTCGATCAACTCGACGAGTGGCTCACCCAATCGCGACAGTACGATCAGGCTGTCAAGGCAGGATCGGATCTGCCCCGTGACCTACGCCTCGAGGCGATGGGTAGGGTCATCAGCGGAGACCGCCCGTTGCTCATCAATGCGAGCACCGTCAAGCAGATGCGGGATGCGATCGCGTTCGGCGAACGGAACAACGTTCGTATCGTCCTACTCCGTGCCACGGAGGCGTACAAAATGGTCGCTGAACTTGCCGCGGCCAACGTCCCCCTGATCATTGGGCCCACGCAGTCCATGCCGCGAGACGAGATCAGCTACGATCAGATGTACGGCATGCCTGGCGTGTTGTACGACGCTGGGGTCAAGTTTGCGCTCGCGACATTTAACGCATCGAACTCGCGCACACTGCCCTACGAAATCGGCTCAGCCGTGTCGTTCGGTTTGCCGCGAGACGAAGCGTTGAAGGCGATTACGATCAACGCGGCCGAGATCTACGGTTTCGGTGACCAGCTCGGGTCGATCGAAGAAGGCAAGATTGCCAACCTCGTGGTAACTGATGGTGATCTTCTGGAGATCGCGACGCAAGTGAAGTTCTTGATCATCAACGGCGTTGACGTCGGTCTCGACAACAAGCACCTCGAGTTGTACGAGAAGTATCGGTCGCGGCCGAGGCCATGATAGTCGATAGCAAGGCGGGGACGAGCATGGTGCTCGTCCCCGCCTTGCTATCGACCCTCGACGATGGACCACCTACGGATACAATCGCACCACCCTCCACCCATCCCCGTCCCCATCCCTCTCATACCGCAATCGGTCGTGCAACCGATTGAGCTTCCCTTGCCAAAACTCGATGCGTTTCGGAATGAGTCGAAAGCCGCCCCAAAAAGGAGGTAGAGGAATGTCATTGCCGGGGTACTTGGCATCGAACTCCTTCACGCGTTTTTCGATTTCCGCCGGCGTGCTCAGCACTCTGCTCTGCTCCGATGCCCACGCTCCAATACGACTCCCGCGGGGCCTAAACTTGAAGTAGGCAAAGGATTCATCTTCGGTGAGCTTGTCTATCGAGCCCTCTACCCGAACCTGACGCTCCAGGATTGGCCAATGCATGACGATGGCGGCTCGTGGGTTGTCGGCGAGTTCATCGCCCTTTCGACTCTCGTAGTTCGTAAAGAACGCGAACCCTCTTTGGTCGGCACCCTTGAGAAGCATCATGCGAGCCGACGGGATTCCTTCGGCGGTTGCCGTAGCGAGGGTCATCGCTTCAGGAAGGAGGATGCCGGCGTCCTTTGCTTCTTCAAACCACTTGTTGAAGAATACGATCGGATCGTCCGATGGCGTTAGTTCGGGAAGCCCCCTTGTGACTCCCCGGCCCATCGTGAATACCGTCCTGATCTTCGCAAGCAGCGACATTACGATTTCGGAATGTCTTTCTTGGGGTCGATGAACGGCTTTTCGACAACGGTGATATCGACGTCACCATCTGGTACGGAGGCCGTTAGCGTAGTCCCAAGTTCTGCGTACTCGATGGGGACCATGGCGTACCCGATATTCTTTTTGAGACGCGGCGAATACACCGCCGAGGTGATGTAACCCACCTCGGTTCCATCTGTCGATACCTGCCACCTTGTCATGTTGAGGTCTAATGCGTCGCCTGCAATCTCGACGCCGACCAGTTTGCGCGACACTCCGCTCGCCTTGATCTTCGCGAGGGCGTCCTTGCCAATGAAGTCATCTTCTTGCTTGAGATTTACCAGCCAACCCAATCCGACCTCATAGGGATTCTCGTCGAGGGTGATGTCGATGCCATAGTTGAGAATCCCTGCTTCGATTCGGCGGATGTCCGATGGGCCGGTTGGCGCGATGTTGTATGGCTTGCCCGCCTCCATTACGCGCTCCCACAGATCATCGCCTTTGGAACCGTCGCGGAGATACACCTCGTAGCCAATCTCACCGCTCCAACCCGTCCTCGTGATCACCACCGGGATGCCGTCGAGTTCGGTTTCCAGGAAGTAGTAGTACTTGAGATCGAGCACCGCTGGGCCAAACAGCGCCGACACGACCTCTCGAGATTTTGGTCCTTGTATCTGCATGGGCGACACGTCGGGCTCGCGAACCGTGACGTCCATCCCCGATCGGTATGCGATGCCCTTGGCCCAGAGCAACACGTCGCTATCGGCAAGTGCTAGCCAGAAATGGTTCTCACCCAACCGCAGCAAAACGGGGTCGTTAATGATATCCCCGTCCTCGTCGGTGATGACCACGTACTTGCCTTGACCGACCTCACATTTGGTGAGGTCCCGCGGCGTGAGCAGGTTGGTGAACGCCAGGCCATCCGGGCCGGTGATTTCCACCTGTCGCTCTACCGAAACATCCCATACCGTTACGTCATTCAAGAGCCGTTCGTGTTCTTGGTCGAGATCCGCATACTGGATTGGGAGGAACATGTGGTTGTAGATGGTATAGCCGCGGCAGCCATGCCGAATCGTTGCGTCGAAATACGGTGAGCGTCGTAACCGGGCTCCCCGTTGGACCAGTGACATGTCGAATGTCGTCATTGGTGCTCCCTGGATGGTTGGTGCCGGGAATCTATGGGGCGGTGTGATGGTGGGATAGTGGGATAATGGGATGGCGGAAAGGTGTGAATGTGAGGTAGGTTCTTGTCGGGCCATCGATCGTCAACCGTCAACAGCCTTCGCCCTTTATGTTGCGAACCACGCCATTCCACTCCAGGACCGCTCCGCTCAACCAAGCGCAAGATTGGCGGCGGTGGGCCGGATACGTCGTGGCTAGTGCGTATGAACTGGTGCATGACCGCGAGTATTGGGCGATTCGGAACTCAGCCGCCCTGTTGGATATCTCACCACTGTTCAAATACCGACTTGCCGGTCGTGACGCTGGGCGCCTCCTCGATCGCGTAGTGACTCGGAATGTGGCCAAATGTGCAGTGGGGCAGGTCATTTACACGCCCTGGTGTGACGACCGTGGCAAAGTGATCGATGACGGAACCATTCATCGGTTGGAGGAAGACGATTATCGCCTGACGGCGGCAGAACCGAATCTCCATTGGCTGCACCAGAACGCACGGGGGATGGCCGTCACGGTAACCGAAGAGTCCGATGAGGTGGCGGCGCTCGCGCTTCAGGGACCGCGCGCTCGGGAGGTCCTTTGCGCGGTTTGTCAGGAGGACCTCGCTGATCTTCGGTTTTTTAGGCTGACGCCTGCCGCGATCGACGGAATCGCGGTTACCGTTTCCCGTACCGGGTACACCGGCGACTTGGGATACGAACTCTGGATTCCGGCAGCCGACGCGCAACGAGTGTGGGATGCCCTAATGCGTGAGGGGGGCGGGTACGGCATGACGCCCACGGGGTCCCTCGCGCTGGATATGGCGCGTATCGAGGCTGGCCTCATTCTAATCGATGTAGACTATGTGCCGGCACGGCACGCGGTAATCGATTCTCGCAAGTCGTCCCCCTTCGAGTTGAACCTCGGCTGGACGGTGAAGCTCGATAAGGGCTTCTTCGTTGGCCGTGACGCGTTGGTATCTGAACGGCGGCAAGGGCCGTCCTGGATGTTGCGAGGTCTCGAGATCGATTGGGAGTCGCTGGAAGACGTGTACGCCGAGTTCCGGCTCCCGCCTCAGATTCCCACTGCGGCATGGCGTAGGAGTGTCCCCGTGTATAGGATGGGTGGCCAGGTGGGGTATGCGACGAGCGGTTGCTGGTCACCGCTCCTTAAGAAGTACATCGTGCTCGCCCATCTCGAAGCCCCATCTGCGAAACTTGGCACGGAGCTCACGATCGAGGTGACCGCCGAGCACCGTCGTCGTCGCGCTCGTGCCCGGGTCGTCGAGACGCCGTTCTTCAACCCTGCGCGGAAGCGATCATGAGCGCCGGCCGCTATGATGCGATCGTGGTCGGAGGAGGACACAACGGGCTCGTCAACGCCGCTTACCTTGCCAGAGCGGGCAAGAAGGTGTTGGTGTTGGAGCGCCGGCACCTCGTTGGTGGTTCGACGGTGACGGAAGAGATCAATCCGGGGTTCAAGTACTCGGTATGCTCCTACGTCGTGAGCCTGCTGCGACCGGAGATCATTCGCGATTTGCAGCTAGCCCGATACGGTCTCGAAATTCTTCCGCTCGAGAGCACGGTGACGCCGCTTCCGGGTGGTGACTACTTGGGCCGGTGGGCGGATCACGATCAAACGCGGCGAGAACTCTACCGTCATTCGCCCCGTGATGCTGAAGCGTACGATGATTTCGGCACGTTGATGTACCAATTGGCATACGCGGTGAAGCCCATTTTGGAGATGGTGCCGCCCGATCCAACGTCGATGAAGGTCAGAGATTTACGTGCCCTCCTCAAGCTCGGGCGACACTTCCGGTCTCTCGGTTCCAAACAGTTTCATCAACTGCACAAATTGATGACGATGAGTGCCGCCGATTATCTCGACGAATGGTTCGAGACGGAATCACTCAAAGCGACTATGGCGGCGTCCGGCATCATCGGCACGTTCCTCGGCCCACGGTCTCCTGGCACGGCCTACGTGCTCCTCCATCATTACATGGGAGAACTCGACGGCGTGTTCCGAGCATGGGGGTTTGCCAAGGGTGGGACCGGAGCGGTGAGCGAAGCCATCGCATCGTCTGCGCGGGATCTTGGCGTCGAGATCAGATTGGAGAGCACGGTAAAGCAGGTCGTGGTGCGCGATGGACGTGTGACCGGTGTTGCGCTCGACAATGGTGATGAATTCAACGCGAATGTAGTCGTCTCGGGACTCGATCCCAAGCGTACGTTTCTCAGCCTGGTGGACCGTTCGGAGCTGCCCGAACGCTTCGTTTCCGACATAGAGCGGTTTCGCATCCGCGGTTCGTCGGGCAAGGTCAACCTGTCTCTAAGCGCATTGCCGGACTATACGTGCCTGCCTGGTGAGGGACCGCACCATCGCGGCGCGATCTCTATATCTCCGTCGATCGAATACCTCGAGCGCGCGTATGACGATGCCAAATACGGAGAATTCAGTCGTCGTCCTTACATGGACACGATTTTTCCATCGGTGATCGATCCATCGATGGCGCCACCCGGGAAACATGTGATGTCGTGTTTCGTCCAATATGCGCCGTTCAAGCTGAATGGTGGCTGGACGCCGGAAAAGAAGGAGTCGTTCGGTGATGCCGTGGTAGACGCCATTACCGAATATGCACCGGATTTCAAGAACATCATTCTCCACCGACAGGTTGTGACGCCCGATGATCTAGAATCCGTGTTCGGCCTCACGGAGGGGAACATCTTCCACGGCGAGCTGGCACTTCACCAGCTGTTCATGATGCGGCCGACCGCAGAATGGGCCAAGTATGACACGCCCATCAAGGGGTACTACCAGTGCGGTTCCGGTACCCACCCGGGTGGGGGTATTACCGGGCAGCCGGGGCGCTTGGCTGCGTTGCGCATCTTGAGGAAGCGGAAGTGACCAAGCCGTACGATGCCATAGTCATTGGTGCGGGCCACAACGGTCTCATCACGGCAGCGTTGTTGTCCCGGTCTGGGATGCGCGTGGCCGTGTTGGAACGTAGCGATCGCATTGGAGGTGCGACTTCGACGGCGGAATTCGCGCCGGGATTCAAGGTAAACTCCGGTGCGCATTGGGTGGGGTCGCTCGACGCGTCGGTTATCCACGAGTTGGGCCTGGACGGTCGAGTCTCCATTCTTCCCGCTGAGCCTATGGTGTTTGCGCCGACTCCAGACGGGCGCGCTCTAACATTCCGGCAAGATCTTGACCGGACTCTGGAATCGATTCGTGCATTTTCCCCGCGCGATGCCGACCATTGGATGCCGTTCAACGAGCTGCTTGGGCATTCTGCGGGGCTTCTCAACTTGTTGTATAACGACCCCCCACTATCGCTTCCGTCGGTTGCGCTCGGTGACCTTCCGGCCCTGGCACGGACAGGACGGTATTTAAAGAAACTTGGCAAGCGTCAGATGATGGAGGTGCTCCGTGTCTTGCCGATGTCGGTAGCGGAATTGATGGAAGAGTGGTTCGAGTCGGACATCGTCAAGGGAACGGTCGGCGCTTCGGGAATCGTCGGTGTCATGCAGGGGCCGATGGCGGGCGGGACCGCCGCAGTGATGCTGCACCACGAGTTGGGGGGAGCGATGGGGTCGGTGAAGGGTGGCATGTGCGAGCTCGTATGGGCCCTGGCAAATATCCTCCGGGAGCACGGTGGAGACGTGCGAACCGAGGCCCCTGTGCAAGAGATTCTAGTGAGGGATGGGGCTGCACGCGGTGTTGTGCTGGAAGATGGGGAGGAGCTCCTTGCGGGCCGGGTTATCTCGGGTGTCGATCCAAGGCGCACGTTTCTCCATATGCTCGACCCAACTACGCTCGATGCCGACTTTGTCCGAAGCATCGAAAACATTCGCTTCAGAGGCGCATGCGCCAAAGTGCATCTGGCATTGGACGGTCTTCCGACGTTTGCGGCCACGGATGATCCGGCGATGCTACGCGGAGCGATATCGATCAGCCCGTCGATCGAGTATTTGGAACGCGCGTACGACGACGCAAAGTACGGCGCAGTGTCGGCCGAACCGTACCTCGAAGCGGTGAT
>JBDHLU010000002.1:0-66964 GCA_039656555.1 Gemmatimonadota bacterium
GCCATCTCCGTGAGTTTCTTCGCTGCCTCGCGTTCTCTCTTGAGGTAGCCAACGTACTTGAGTTCGATCTCAACCGAAGTCCATTCCTCGCCACTGGGCAAGACGTCGGTGGCGGCGGCGACGGCTACTTCCTGAAACTTGACCCTCGGACGCCGCACCAGTTCGGCCACACGCTTTGCCTGCGTCACTGGGGCTTCGCCCACGGCATCCAGCATTTGGTTCGCTCGACCGACCGGCACATTGGTCTTTCTCGCCCAATCCAGAAGGTCTCGTTCAGCCCCTATGCGGCTTTCTAACCGCCGCCGTTCATCGTCATTCAGCAGGCCCAGGCGGTCGGCCAGCGGCCCCAGTCTCTTCAGGGCGTTGTCCTGGCGAGTGAGCAACCTGAATTCTGACCTAGAAGTAAAAAGCCTGTACGGTTCGTCCACACCCCTGGTAACGAGATCATCTATTAGCACGCCAATGAACCCATCATCCCGCGCCAGCATCACAGGCTCTTCGCCTCTCACCCTTCGTACCGCATTGATCCCGGCGATTAGCCCCTGGCCAGCTGCCTCTTCATAACCCGTGGTGCCATTAATCTGCCCGGCGAAGAACAGATGTTCGACCAGCTTTACCTCCAACCACGGCGTTAGCTGGTGGGGTGGGAAATAATCGTATTCGATAGCATAACCCGGGCGAGTCATCCGTACATCAGAAAGACCCGGAACCGCTTGCAGAAACCTGATTTGCACCCCCACAGGAAGCGAAGTAGAAAGGCCGTTCACATATAGCTCTGCCGTGTCCAAACCCTCTGGTTCCAAGAAGATCTGGTGTTTATCTGCATACGGGAACTTTACAATCTTGTCCTCGATGGACGGGCAGTACCGCGGTCCCCGCCCGGCGATCTCGCCACCATACAACGCGGACTCGTGAATTGACTCCTCGATAATCGATTTGACTTCCCGCCCAGCCCAAGTCACCCAGCACGGCCGCTGTTCTGGGCGGTCCCCCGATTCGTAGGAGGAGAACCCGAAGCCGTCTACCTCACCGTCTTGCCGCTCAAGTTCCGAAAAGTCGACCGATCGCCCATCGATGCGTGGAGGCGTGCCAGTCTTGAACCGATCTACCGTAAGTCCAATAGCCTCTAGCTGTTCCGCCATTTCATGCACAGCGACATCACCAGCGCGACCCGCCGAGATGCGCGTGTCGAGTCCTATGTGGATCCGGCCTCGGAGAAAGGTGCCGGCGGTCACGATGACTGACCTTCCGCTAACCGTCCGTCCATCGGACAGCTCCACGCCGCGAATAACCGACTCCTTCAAGAGCAGCTTGGCGACAGTCCCTTGAACGATCTCGAGCCGCTCCTGCGCCTCTAACAGCGTTCGCACTGCGCGGCGATAGAGTCCCCGATCGCATTGTGCCCGGGGAGCCCAAACGGCCGGGCCCTTTGAGCGGTTGAGCATCCGGAACTGGATCGTTGATCGATCCGCAGCCCTCCCCATAATCCCACCCATCGCATCGACCTCGCGGACCACTGTCCCCTTAGCAATCCCACCAATGGCAGGATTGCACGACATCTGGCCAATGGTCTCCAGATTGGACGTGACAAGGAGAGTGCGAGCTCCGAGCCGCGCGGCAGCCGTCGCCGCCTCCGACCCAGCATGGCCTCCGCCGATGACGATTACATCGAATGACATGGGCACAAACTAACTGCCTGTGCCGCTGCAGGAATCCGAGCTCTGTTGGTACCGAAGTGAGTCGAAATGGCCGCTTAGGCGGCTCGGATCCAGCGAATCAGTTCCCTCGGGGTAGGCCGCTTTCCATGCATCAAGATCCCGATGCGATAAATACGCGAAGCGAGCCACGTAACTCCAAGAGCCGTGACGAGAAGAATAAGGACCGACAACGCCAATTCAGGAAGGGGAACTGCCGCCACTGCCCACCGCATTGGCATGGCGACAGGCGCCGACAGCGGAACAAGCGTGAGTATAGCTGCCAGAGACCCATTGGGATCACTGAGTACCCCGAACGACATGACTGTCGGAATGATGAACAGAAACATCACCGGCATTTGTGCTTGGCGCATTTCTGATTCGCTCGACGACATCGCGCCAACGGCGGCGAACATTGTCGAGTAAAGGAAATACCCGAGCACGAAGTAGAGCAACAGGATGGCAACGGTGTCTAGCGGAACTTCCGGGAATCGAATGACGTCCGCCCCTTCCTGAACATCAATGCCCACCATTCTGAGTATCCGCGACTGTTGGTTCAACAGCACTCGGACGAATCCAGCCCAGATTGTGAGCTGGAACAACCCGACGGCACCAACACCAATCACCTTGCCAGCCAGCAATTGAAACGGCTTCAAGCTCGATACGAGGACTTCGATGACCCGTGACGACTTCTCCTCAACTACAGCACCGGCGACTTGCACCCCGTACACGAGAATGGTCATGTATAGAATGAACCACATGAAGTACGCCAGGATGAAGGCGCCCTCGCCCGTCTGATCGGTCACCTCCCCGCCGCGGATGTTCACCGTATGGAGTCGGAGTCGCATGCTCGCCTCGGCGACAAGCCTAGGATCGATCCCGCTCCGCTCCAAACGAATAGCCAGCGCCGCCTCCTCCACGTATCGCTGGATGATTCCCATGTCGACCTGAGAGGCAACGTTCGAACCCCGGTACTCAGCCGTCCCATCTTCGATGGTGGCATCGGTCAGAATCAGAAACCCGTCGATAGCTTCATCTCCCACCTCTGATGCCAACGAATCCGCCATCGGTTCGAGATCCACGAGCCGGCCGGCCAGATACTGCGGTCCCATCCGGGGGCTGCTCGAGAGCCTTTCGACGACGCGTTCGCCGAATCCATCGGTGGAAACATCGAGGACTACGACGTCTGTCGTACCAGCGGCCCGCGTCAGTAGGAAGGCCGGAAGGAACATCAACAAACCAAGGACAACCGGCCCCAACACGGTCGAGATGATGAACCACTTGTTGCGCACGCGTTCCAAAAACTCGCGGCGGATCACGACCCAGATCTTATGCATTGTGGTCCTCCCCCCGCGCTTCCGCCACCGCAGCGTCGGCTCCGACAAGATCAATGAAAATCTTGTTGAGTGTCGGCTCAGCAATCTCGAACCGGGTGACGGTCGCGCCGGACTGCACCAAGCTCTGGAGTAGCCGTTGCGGATCTGCCGTTTCCGTCAATTCGAGCTCGGCATATTGGCCGTAGTTGTCAGAGGCCTTAACCATGCTTCGGTCGGAAAGCAAACGATCAATTGAAGAAAGACCGTCAGCCACTGAGATAATGACATGACGCCCCCCGTGACTGCTCTTCACCTCTGACAAGAGTCCATCCACCACCTTCTTGCCACGCGCGATGATGCACACCGACTCGCAGAGCTTTTCCGCCTGTTCCATGATGTGAGTCGAGAACAAGACCGTCGTGCCGCCCTTGTTCAGATCGATCACCACATTCTTGATCAGTTGCGTGTTTACCGGATCGAAGCCCGAGAACGGTTCGTCGAGAATAAGAAGTTCGGGACTATGGAGCACCGTACTGATAAACTGCACCTTCTGTTGCATTCCCTTCGAAAGGTCATCCACCTTTTTGTTCTGCCAATCCCCCAAGCCGAGCTTGTCCAACCAACGTATTGCTTCCGCCTTGGCTGTCGACCGCGCAATTCCCTTTATCTCGGCCAAGAACACCAGCAGTTCAACGACCTTCATCTTTTTGTAGAGCCCACGTTCTTCGGGCAGATACCCAATCCTGCCGCTGAAATCACGACCCGTCCCGGATTGGTCGAACAGAGTAACCGACCCTTCGTCCGGAATGATGATATCCATGATCATTCGGAGCGTAGTCGTCTTTCCTGCACCGTTCGGCCCCAGAAGTCCGTAGATGGTTCCCTTGGGGATCATCAGCGACAGCTCGCTCACCGCCGTGTGTCCAGCGTAGCGTTTCGTAACGCCTTGGACAGATATCACTGCCGTTTGTCTCATAGGTCCCGGGGTTTGGTGGAGGCCGCCCCAAGCTACTACGGAGTCGTCGACGCCTCCACCCCGGGGAACTGATCCCTCAGGACCCATGTTATGAAAACGGGTGCCGCTCGGTGCCCACATTGACATGAAACGACGATGAATTGCGATATCGCGCGCCTGCAGATTGGCCCGGACCCGGGCCCACGTCCGCAATCGGACGTCGTCGATGCTGCCCTAAATCACGTGGCTACGTGCCCTGCCTGTCAGGCTTTCTACGCATCTCAGACGGCCTTGGTCAAGAGGCTCGCGGCCCTGCGTTCGGAACCAACACCCTCCCGACTGCGAGCCAGGATACTCGCGGCCACGGCTCAAAGACCACGGGGCCGCCGCCGTTGGCAGCTGGGAGCCGCGTTGGCGACGGTGGCTGCCGTGATATTCCTGGTGACTATGCGGTTGCCGGACGGCAACGCTATCGCCGAGCCCCTGGTCGCCGCCGCTCGATCACAATTGGCCCAGACCACCACGTTCGAGACCGGAGCAATCAATGAAGCCGAGGCTTGGCTCGAACGCGAGATCGGGTATCCCGTAGTCGTGCCCGACATCCGGGAGGCTGCGCTAGTTGGAGCACGTGTGTCGGTCATCGGCGGCCAACGGTCCGCCATTGTCGTGTACCTCGCACGAGGCATGCCCGTGACATACTTTGCGCTACCGACTGGGGACATGATGGGACGGCGTATCCGCGACCCTGGGGTTATCTCCGGGGCGAGCGACGGATATGAGGTCGCGATATGGACCGAGGATGGCCAAACGCGTGCCATTGCGGCACCGATGACCCGCCCGGAAATAATCGAGTTGGCCAACGACTGCCGGTCGAAGGCATCGACCGACTAGGCTTTTGACCTAGTCTCCAGATCGAACGAAAACGACGTCGTCTTCGATCTTCACTTCGAGCATCTGGAGCCCTTCGTCGGCCGGGGGTTCCAACACTTCACCGGTTCGGATGTCGAACTGAGCCCCGTGCAGGCTGCATTCGATGACAAAGTCGTCGACCATTTCCCCTTCGCTCAACGGGAAATCGGCGTGCGAGCAGCAGTCCTCGCAGGCAAACACATCATTTCCCATCCGAACCATGCATATCGATTGGCGATTCGTGAGCTGCACCCCAACCGGGGTTCCTTCGGGTAGGTCGCTCAACACGGCGACCTTCTCGAAGTTCGCTTCAGGCATCCTCAGCCGGCCCCTTCTTCTTCTGTCGTCGCTGGATCGTGGGTCTCTCCAAGTGCCGCGTGAAGCGTGTGCCACGACAGGTTGGCACACTTCACCCGCGCCGGAAATTGCCTAACTCCGCCGAATGCCGCCAGCTTTCCCAACATGTCTTTGTCGATAGGAGCGGTAGCCGGCGCAGTCACCATACTACGGAATGCACGAAATAGCGCTTCTGCTTCGGCAACCGACTTGCCTTTGACCGCACTGGTCATGAGCGACGCCGATGCCTGAGAGATGGCGCATCCGGACCCCTCGAACCGCACGTCTGTGATAATGCCGCCATCGACCTTGAGTTCAAGCGACAGCTTGTCCCCGCACAACGGATTAGACCCTTCGGCATGCCGGTTGGCATCCTCGAGCCGGCCACGATTGCGCGGGCTCCGATTGTGATCGAGGATGATTTGCTGGTAGAGATCTCTCAAGCGGTCGTTCACAGACCAAACACCCCTCGCACCTCACGCACCGCCTCCACCAATCGGTCGACATCGTCACGCGTGTTGTAGAACGCGAACGACGCCCTAGCCGTAGCCGGAACCCCGAGGCGATCCATGACCGGTTGCGTGCAGTGGTGTCCCGCCCGAATCGCAACCTCACGTTGGTCCAGAATCGTCCCGATGTCATGCGGGTGCACACCCTCCATGACAAACGAGATCACCGACGCCTTATGCATAGCGTTCCCCACGATCCTAAGGCCCGGGACGTCCAGGAGCGCTTCGGTAGCGTAATCCCGTAGATCCACTTCGTGCCGCTGCAAGGCTGTCCAGTCGAGCTTCTTCATATAGTCGAGTGACGCCCCCAACCCGATCGTCCCTGCGATGTTCGGCGTACCCGCCTCGAACTTGGCCGGCGCAGGAGCATACGTCGTACCGTCGAACGACACCGACCGAATCATCTCGCCACCACCGTGATAGGGTGGCATGGCCTCCAAATGCTCTGCGAGCCCATAGAGCGCACCGATCCCAGTCGGGCCGAACATCTTATGGCCCGATACCGCGTAGAAATCGCATCCAATGGAACGGACGTCGATCGGCATGTGGGGCGCCGCCTGAGCACCATCGATCAAAACCGGAATACCGCGATCATGTGCCATCGCCGTGATGTCTTTGACCGGGTTCACGGTCCCCAGCGAGTTCGAGATGTGGACGATACTGACAAACTTGGTACGGTCCGTGAGCAACGGCGGGAGCGCGTCGAGATCCAGTTCGCCATCGTCAGTCATCGGGATTACTCGGAGCGTAGCACCGGTCTGTTCGACGACGATTTGCCACGGCACGATGTTCGAGTGGTGCTCCATGTGGGAGATAAGCACTTCGTCTCCCGGACCCATCCGCGGACGCACGAAACTCTGCGCTACCAGGTTTATCGCCTCTGTCGTTCCACGTACGAATACGATCTCGTGCGGATCAGCGGCGCGCAGAAACTGTTGAGTTGCAGCCCGCACGTGCTCATAGGCCAACGTCGCTTCAGCACTCAGTCGATAAACACCCCGATGGATGTTGGCGTTCTCGGCCTCGTAGTACCTAGTAACAGCATCGATGACCTGCCGAGGCTTCTGGCTCGTCGCGGCGTTGTCGAGATAGACTAGCGAACGACCATGGTGCACTTGTTGAAGGATCGGAAAATCAGTGCGCACGCGTTCGACATCGAAGTCGAAACGTGGCGCCGCCGTCAACTCATGTACCGTCCCCATAGTGCTACCCGGCGATCTCCGTCCGTAACCGATCCTGCACCATGGCATCGAGTCGATGCCGCAATGGCGCGAGCGAAACCCCATTCAATATCTCCGAGGCAAACCCGTGGGTCAGCAACCGTCTTGCATGCTCTCGCGTCAGCCCTCGACTTTGCATGTAAAACAGGTGGGCCTCGTCAATCGGGCCAAGCGTCGCACCATGCGTGCATTTCACGTCGTCGGCATAGATCTCGAGCTGCGGTTGGCTATTCGCTCGGGCCGTGTTCGTCAACAACAGGTTGTTATTGGTCTGCTTGGCATCCGTCTTCTGGGCACCTTCCCGCACGATGATCCGGCCATTGAAGATGCCGCGCGAGCGACCGTCGAATATCCCGTTAAAATACTCCCAACTCTTGCAGTGGGGCTTGGCATGATCCAGTACCGTGTGGTAGTCGACGTGCTGGCGACCGCCGAGAACCGAGAGTCCGTTCAGCGTGCTCTCTGCACCCTCGCCATCCAGCACCGATACGATGTCATGGCGCGTGAGCGTGCCGCCAAAGGTGAAGATCAGATTGGTGAGTCGGCTATCGCGCTCTTGCCAAGACCACGTGCTTGCCGTGTGAAAGGCATCCAACGATTCGTCTTGAAGTCTGTACGCATCGAGTTGGGCATTTTGCCCGACCACGAGCTCCGTGACACTGTTGGTCCACGTGACACCCGTTCCAAACGTTACGTACGATTCCACGATACTCGCGGACCCGCCAGCATCGACAACGATCAACGTCCTGGGATGTGCGACCTCTGCACGCTCACCATCGGCAACGAACGTGTGGATGATTTGCATCGATCCAGCCTGCGCGTTGGCCGCCACGTGCACGAACGTGCCGTCGTCGATAAACGCCGCATTCAACGACACAAACGGATTCTCTTCATCCTTCGCATGCTTCGTGAGATGCGAACGGACAAGCGTCTCGTGATCCTGCATCGCTTGCCGGAGGCTCGTGACCGTGACGCCCTCGATATTCGGCACCTGAGTCAGTTCCGGTGCAAACCTCCCGTTGACCAGAACTACGACCGGAATCGACGGGTCGATTCGGTGGGCATCTATATCCGCGACCGTGATACACCCGTCTTTCTGAGGGGCGAGCACAAAACCGTGACGGAGAATCGGCTTGAGGTTTGTGAATCGCCATGCCTCCTGTCGCGTGGTCGGAAATCCTCGCTCGGCAAAGCGACCGATCGCTGCCTGCCGAGTTTCCGCGACCCACGCCGGCGCCTCCGAAGCGCCGTTAGACGCAAACCGATTGAACGCAGCGACGTAATGATCCGGTGTTACGAGCGAGTTGGGTCGGCTGGTCATCACCTCACCCAACCGCCACTTCTTCGCGAATCCAATCGTAGCCTTTGGCTTCCAACTCGTGGGCGAGTTCCTTATCGCCAGATTTTACCACCCGTCCGTGCGCCAAGACGTGGACGTGATCAGGTGTGAGGTATTCCAAGATTCGTTGGTAGTGCGTCACGACAATGAATGCCCGGTCCTCGTTGCGGAACTGATTGACAGCTTCAGCGACAGCACGCACTGCGTCGATGTCCAACCCGGAATCCGTTTCGTCAAGCACTGCGAGCTTGGGTTCGAGCGCGACCAACTGAAGAATCTCATTGCGCTTCTTCTCGCCACCGGAGAACCCTTCGTTCACTGCGCGATGAATCAGGCTGTCATCCCAACCGATCGCCTCGAGCTTCTTTTCGAGGAGTTCGGCGAAATCCAGGGTGTCCAGCTCCTCTTCTCCCCGAGCCTTTCGCACCGAGTTCACAGCCGACTGGAGGAAGTAGCCGTTCGTAACGCCTCGAATCTCGACCGGATACTGGAAAGCGAGGAACACCCCTGCAACGGCGCGCTCTTCCGGCTTCATGGCCAAGAGGTCTTGACCCTCGAATGTCACCGACCCTTCCGTCACTTCATAGGCCGGATGACCCGCCAAAACATTGGCAAGCGTGCTCTTGCCGGATCCGTTGGGACCCATGATAGCGTGCAGTTCTCCGGCTTTGACGGAGAGGTTTACGCCCTTGAGGATCTCGGCGCCATCGACTCCCGCGTGCAGATTTCTTATCTCGAGCATTTCTTCTCTCTTCTTTGGATTAACCGACGCTGCCTTCTAGGCTGATGCCTAGCAACCGCATCGCCTCGACCGCGAATTCCATGGGGAGTTCGCGGAATACCTGTTTACAAAATCCGTTGACGATCAACGACACGGCGTCTTCTTCCGACAGGCCGCGTTGCTGGCAGTAGAAGATTTGATCTTCACCGACTTTTGACGTCGTTGCTTCGTGCTCCATAGTAGCGGAACTGTTTCGCACATCGATGTATGGAAACGTGTGCGCACCGCACTTGTCTCCAATGAGCATAGAATCGCACTGTGAGTAGTTCCGCGCGTTGTCAGCGCCCTTCATGATCTTCACCTGACCACGGTAGGTGTTCTGACTCTTCCCAGCGGAAATTCCCTTGGAGATGATGGTGCTGGATGTGTTCTTACCCAGATGCACCATCTTGGTACCGGTATCCGCTTGCTGGTAATTGTTGGTTACCGCAACCGAGTAGAACTCGCCGACGGACTCATCACCCTCGAGAATACACGACGGATACTTCCAGGTTATGGCGGAACCCGTCTCGACCTGCGTCCACGAGATCTTGGACTTCCGACCAATACAACGGCCGCGCTTCGTCACAAAGTTGTAGATACCACCTACTCCGTTCTCGTCTCCGGGATACCAGTTCTGAATCGTCGAGTATTTGATCTGCGCCTCGTCGAACGCTACGAGTTCCACCACGGCCGCGTGTAGTTGGTTCTCGTCACGCATGGGAGCCGAACACCCTTCCAGATAGCTCACATACGATCCTGCCTCCGCAATGATGAGGGTCCGTTCGAACTGCCCGGTCGACATGGCATTGATACGGAAGTAGGTCGACAACTCGAGCGGGCACCGAACACCTTTTGGCACGTACACAAACGACCCGTCTGTGAATACTGCGGAGTTGAGCGCCGAAAAGAAGTTGTCGTTCTGTGGAACCACTGAGCCGATGTATTTGCGGACGAGATCGGGGTGTTCTTTGATCGCCTCGGAAATCGGCAGGAAAATGACGCCGTGCTTCGACAGTTCTTCCTTGAATGTCGTCGCTACCGAAACCGAGTCGAACACCGCGTCCACGGCAACCCCCGTCAGGCGCTTTTGCTCTTCCAGTGGAATCCCGAGCTTATCGAAGGTCTCCAGGATCTTGGGGTCCACTTCATCCAGACCGTCAAGCGTTTTCTGCTTCTTGGGAGCGGCATAATAGTGAATCGCCTGATAATCGATCGGTGGATAGGTGATGTTGGCCCACGTCGGCTCCGTCATTCCTTGCCAGCGTTCGAAGGCCTTCATTCGCCATTCGAACATCCAACCCGGCTCATCCTTTTTCTCTGAAATGAGCCGGATGGTATCGGCGTTCAGTCCCCGCGGAGCAAGATCCGATTCGATGTCCGTGCTCCAACCGTACTTGTACGGTTGTTTCACTTGTTGATCGATGGCCGTGCTTTCCGCCGCGTCTGCTTTGGTGTCCATGATACCCTCGAGATTACTTGTTGGTGTCCGCCGCAATGTCGACGGTAATCACGTACTGGCAGGAATTGCATCCATCGGGGATGTATGAATACCGATGGATATCGCTCTGTAGAACGTCTCGGAGAAACTGGACTTCAGCCTGACAAATTTCCGGAAATTGCTCGGCGACATCACGCATCGCACAGTTGTGCTCCGCGAGCCGAAGCTGGTTGTCTTCCACCGTCCACGCCGCCATAAACCCCTGCTGATTCAGGAAGTTGACCACAGCATCGATTTTTTCTTCAATCGTCGCATCCGCCAACTCCACCTGGAGACGGTCCGCGTGTCCCCGGAACCGCTCATTAAACATCTCCCGCACGGCATCGCGACCGTTGGTTTGAGCCACATAGGCCAGAACGTCGGTCAGCGCTTCTCCATACTGCGTGGGAAACAGCTGTTCTGCGTTTTCACTCAATCGAAAGGCGTAGGTCGGCGCCCCAGTACCCCGTTGCTCCCGAGAGTACGTCAATAGTCCCTCTACTTCGAGTTCCTTGAGGTGTCGCCGAATCGCATTGGCGGACACCGCAAACCGATCCGCCAATTCCTTGGTCGTGAGCGGCTGCGCCCGTTTCAACTCGACAAGGATTTCTCCTCGGAGGCCCTTGTGTCCCGCCAGTGCGGGGTTTGTCGGCAGCATGGGAGGCGAATCCTAGTCAGTTAAACCGCATTTAGCAACTAATTCAACGGTTTTGTTTGTTAATTATGTTCAACCAAACGGTTGAGACGGGATCGGGCCCAGCAATTGGCAGAAAGGGCGAGAGTACCTAGATTGGCGAGCCCAGACATCGATCATGGCAATCCGTCCAATTCAGCTCCTCGGATCGCCCGCCTTGCGGGCGCAATGCGAACCGGTATCCAACGTGCGGTCGCCCGCGGTTCGCGTGGTAGTAGATGACTTGCAGGAAACCTTTCGTGATCTGCGTTCGCGTTACGATTACGGCCGCGGGCTTTCCGCCCCACAGATTGGGGCGCCAATACGCATCCTCTACATCGAGGTCGACGAGCCGTTGCTCTTGATCAACCCGTCGATCGTGGATATTGGGAAACGGGACCTGCATGTCTGGGACGACTGTTTTTCGATTCCGGACCTCTTGGTCCGCGTCCAACGGGCAAACCGCATCCAGCTCGAATACGAAGATCTTTCCGGGAAACCGCGGCAACTCGAAGCCGACGGGTCCCTCGCTGAACTGCTCCAACACGAGATCGAACACCTCGACGGTGTGTTGATCGTCGATCACCCCGTCGGGCTGGATCCGTTTTGTATTCGCGAGGAATGGAACAAGCACTATGCGGAAACGGGCAAATACTCCGAGCCCTTTGAGCGAGACGCGGGCCCCATTCTGTAGGCAGCCGTTCAGTCTTAATTAGGCAAGCGCCTCGAGAAACTCCCCAACGACACGGCCCGTTGCGATCGGCTGCTCGACCGGCGTGAGATGCCCAGCGTCGGGAATCACGGCGTAGTGCGCGCCTGGAATGGCCTCGGCCATATGCTTGGACTCGGAAGCCGGGATGATGGCGTCTTCTCGCCCACTCACCACCAGCGTCGGCACCTGAATGTCCGAGAGCAACGCCGCCGAATCTGGCCGGTCCCGCATCGCCACAAGAGCTGCCACCACACCTGGAATCGAGGCGCTATTGATCATCTTTCGTACCAGGTCGACGACCTGTGGTTGGGTCGATTGCAAGTCGGGAGCCAACATCTTCGGAAGCAAAACGCCCGCGAGTGCTTCGAGCCCATCGTTTTCAACCAACCGCGCCATCGCATTGCGACCCTGTCGGGCTGCATCATCATCAGACGCCGCTCGGGTATTGGCGAGGACCAACGCTCGGACTCGCCCGGGAAACCGGCGAACCAGATCGAACGCGATGTACCCACCCATAGAAAGGCCACAGATCACGGCGCGCTCGTGGCCCATCTGGTTCAGCAAATCCACCAAGTCATCCACGTATGCAGCAATCGTCGGCGGGTCGGGTGGGGCCTCGTTCATGCCGAAACCACGGAGGTCCGGCGCGATGCGTTTCCAGCCGGTCATGGAAGACATCAATCGGCGCCACATGGTACGGTCCAGGGGAAAACCGTGAATGAACAGGATCGGAGGTCCGTCTCCCTGAACATCGACGGGGGTCGGCAGATCCCGAACGGTGACTTGGATGGACGGAATTGGGCTCACCGGGTTTCCACTGCTCGAAAGGGCGCTAAAGTTATAGTGGAGTTCCAAATATTGACCATCGGGTGGCGAAGCAACCCAATCCAACGGTCTTTTGCACAAACAATAATGTCGTGATACTGTTGCGTAACTGTATCGACGATATCGTTAGGTGTTACACTACAACCTGTTGTCAGTAAGGAGTTTACCTTTGTTTTCCACAGGCATAGTACTCCTTGTAGAAAAACCAAAGTGCCCGCAATAGGTCCCGAACTCATCTCATCCGACGCAGCGCTGGAACAGGCAGCTAAGCGCTTGGCGACTGCGGGAAGCCTGGCATTCGACACCGAAGCCGCGTCGTTCCACCGATACGTCGACCGCGTGTACCTCGTCCAAATCAGTTCGTCATTGGAGACCGTTTTGGTGGACCCTCTGGCGGTTTCCGACATGACACCTTTTGGTCGCCTGCTCGAGGACCCAGGCATCGAGGCGGTGTTCCACGACGCAGACTACGATCTCCGGACGTTGGACCGGGACTACGGATTTCGTGCTACCAGGCTCTTCGACACCCGTGTTGCAGCTCAACTAGCAGACGAGGAAGGCGTGGGCCTAGCGGCACTATTGGATAAGCACTTCGGTGTGACGCTCAACAAGAAGTACCAAAGAGCTGACTGGTCCCTGCGCCCGCTTACAGATGAGATGATTGCCTATGCGGCATCCGATACCATGTACCTCATCCGACTCAAGAACGCACTCACAACCAAGCTCGAGAACCTTGGACGTTTTGGGTGGGCTGCTGAAGAATTTGCCCGTCTCGAGCACGTGCGCTGGACGGCGTCCGTTAACGACGAGGCCTTCCTTCGTATCAAGGGAGCGAGAGTTCTCACGCCTCGTCAGCGGGCGATATTACGAGAGGTACATCAGTGGCGTGACCGGACGGCCCGCGCCCTGGACCGAGCCCCATTTCGAGTGGTCACCAACGATGTGCTATTGGCAATCGCCAAAGCAAGCCCGTCCGACGCCAGCCAACTCTCGAGCTTCAAGGGCTTTCCACGCTCCGGTGGAGCCCGAGGTTGGATCTCGGAGATTCTCGCTGCGGTTCGACGGGGAACCGACCTCCCAGCCGAGCAACTCCCGCAAACCAAGAAAAGACAACGCCGGGAACGCGATCCGGCGTACGAACAGCGGTTGGATCAACTTAAGGAGCTTCGGAATCGCCGGGCGGCTGAGACGGGCATCGACCCAGGTCTCCTATGCCCCAACGGCACGCTCCAAGCTATCGCGCGTGAGTCCGCAGATGGCCCAGCTGTCCTTGAGAAACTACCCGAACTTCGGATGTGGCAGAGGGAGGTTCTTGGCGACGACGACCTGGCAGCGGCGACACACCTGCCTTCAAAACCCTAGGAACGCGCGGACCTTCGGGTCGATCCGTTCTGGGCTCCAATAGGGCTCCCACACCAGTTCGATCGTAACGTCTTCGACGCCCTCCAGATCTTCTACCACCTGTTTCGATTCACCCAGAATCTGCGGCCCGACCGGGCAACCAGGCGACGTGAGGGTCATCTGCACGTTCACAGACTGGGCAGCAACCTCGATCTCGTACACGAGACCAAGGTCAACTATGTTCATGCCGACTTCAGGGTCTTTGACCTTGCGCAGCGCGTCTCGAACAGCCTCGTCGTTCAGCGGCCCGTCTTCAGCCGGGCTGTTGTCAGAATCCACCATACCACAACATAGCCTCAATTACTTGTCAATCCGAAACTGGGCCCCAACGCCTAGCCACGTATTCGTACACACGCTCCGCAACCGGCATGACGCCCGGGACAACTCCAAACGCTCTCACCAACCAACCGCCCGGCACGTACCGAAAGAACTCTCTGGTGGCGGCCGCCCCAGCAAACACGGCACCATCCGGCCGGACGAGATGTACAGCCCTCCGCAATGCTTCCACAGACCTGCCGGCCACGACTGCCGCACCTTCGTCTTGAAACGACATCATCTTCACCGCTTGGTGCCGATCCAAGATCCGGGCGCGCTCCACCCACCTCCGGCAGAACCCACACCCACCATCGTAGATCAAGGTCGGCTGCTCTGGTGGACACGTGGACTCGGCAACGCGACCGGCGCTCAGCATGACGGGTTGGCCACACACACTTCGCGGCGCAAGGCAACAGCGGCATCGGCTACCTCGCCGCGAACGCGCTTGAGCGTCGTGATCGACCGGCCTCTCGGCGCAAACACGCGATTGGTGAGGAGAATAACAAACAGATCTTGGATAGGGTCGATCCAGATCGACGTGCCAGTGTACCCGGTATGTCCGAAGGTCGCCGGCGACATGTTGGTTCCGGTATTGTCGCTTTCCGTCGTGTCCCGCATCTCCCAACCGAGCGCCCGATTGCCCGGACCTCGCCGCGTGAAGTGGTCGACCATACCGGGTCGGAACACGGCGGTGCGACCAACCGTCCCGTGCCCCAACCACATCCGGGCATAAACGGCCAAGTCGGCCCCCGTGCTGTAGAGCCCAGCGTGCCCAGACACGCCTCCAAGACGGACGGCGTTCTGATCATGGAGTTCACCGGCGATCACATACCCACGCCAAAGCCCGACCGGCGCCATACGTGAACGAACCGATTTTTGAGGACGGTATTGTGTCGACATCATTCCCAAGCGGTCAAACAAGGCAGCGGCGATAACATCGAGCGGCTCACCACCTACGGCCTCGACAATCCATCCGAGGAGCATCGCATTCAGATCGCTGTATACGACTCCTCCACCCGGATCCCAACGAAGCGGCTCGGACAGCACACGGGCCCTGGCTTCCTCGGCCGTTTCCGTCTCGGTGTTGAGCGGCAGGAACGCTCTCAAGCCCGAACGATGCTCGAGCAGATGCCGGACGGTCACGGCATCCTTGCCCTCGCCCACAAAGCTGGGGAGGTGTTGAACAACCGGGCTGTTCAGGTCGAGCTGGCCTTGCTCGATCAAACGCATGATCGACGGTGTCGTCGCCACCACTTTGGTCAGCGACGCAAGGTCGAAGAGTGTCGAATCGGGATCTGGTACCGGGCTGTCGGCGTCCCACGTGAAATGCCCTATTCCCTTGGCGTACAACACCCCGCGCGTGGTACCTATGACCACCACTGCGCCTGGAAACGAACCGCCATCGATGCCACCCTGTACTGCGGCATCCACCTGTGGCGCGGCGGCAATCTGAACGGTGAGGAATAGGGACGACAGGAGCACAGGGAACCTCTACGGGATGTCATATTGTACTGTGACCCGGCCCTTCACTACAACGCTACTCGTACTCGCCACCGCTTGGGCGAGTCCTGTCCACGCGCAGGAAAACCGGGCGGTCGAGATCGATACCGCCACGATGGCGTTGGACGCACGGCGACTCGCCGACGACTCGCTGATGGGTCGTCTTGCCGGATCGGAGGGTGCTGAGGCGGCCGCTCGCTACATCGCGGATCGTTGCGCCGAGCTGGGGTTGGCACCGGTAAGTGGGACGTACCTTCATCCTATCCCCATCCGCCGTTCAGCCATAGGGCCGCAGACCCGACTCACCGTAAGGCGTGGGTCAGTGCAGTCGTTTACCGCTCCGGGTGATGTGGTCCCGGACCGTGGTTCCTCAGATGCTCTGAGAGGCTTCACAGGGATCGCCGCCTACGTAGGTACCAGTCAATCCATCACCGCGGGTCGTTTGGGAGGCTTCGAGATTCACGAACGCGTTGCCGTTTCGGCTGGTTTGTTGTCTTCGGACGCCAAGGACACCTTGTTACGTCGCGGAGCGACCGGGGTCGTGCAGCTTGCAGGGAGCCCGGATGCGTTCGACCGGTTTCGCGACCGAATCGGACCCGACCGCTACCATCTCCCCAATTCGATTGCGTCGTCCTTTTTCTCTCCCTTACCGTCCGTGGTGGCCGGCAACCAAGTGGCTGGAGCGCTGATTGCTAACACACCAATTGCCACTGGCGACATTGTGACGCCACGTCAACTGGGGTCCTCGCTTCGCTACGATCCGCAACTCGTCGAACATGCCACTCGGACACACAACGTCGCGTGCTCACTCGCAGGATTGACCCGGCGCACCATCATCGTTGGAGCACACTACGACCATCTGGGTGTCGGTGCCCCGGACGCCGATGGCGATACCATCTACAATGGATTCTCCGACAATGCGGCGGGTGTGGCAATGTTGCTGGCAATGGCAGCTGCGCTCTCCAAAGAGGTCCTCTCACACACCGTCATGTTTCTGTTCTTCGACGGTGAAGAACTCGGCTTGCTGGGCGCCGATGCCTACGTTCACTCCCCTTTGGTGCCTCTGGTCGAGACGGAAGCCGTGATCGTTCTGGATGCCGGTGCCCCTCCCGGGCTACCGACGTCATGGGAACTCGCCGCTACTACCGGGCTGGGCAAAGTTGCATCTGAGGTGGCGAAAGCGCGGGGATGGAACACCCGGGTTTCTCGAGCCCGTCCCAACTCAGATTACTACCCGTTTACGCTCGCCGGCGTAGAGGGCATGCTCATCATTCCGGGCCCTGATCCATATGAGGGGCTCACGGAAGGAGAGACGCGGCTGCTCCAGGCAAGGTGGAATCACTACCACCAACCAGGTGACGAGTGGAGTGCCGACTATCCGATGAGTGGCTTGGCGCGGTACGCCGCATACGCAGTATCGATCGTGCGGCGCCTAGACGAACCGGCGCGCTAGGTTACTGCCCCATTGGGTCGCGTAGCGATCCGGGATCTAGCGAATACAACAGGGCGGCCGTTCGTAAATCTCGCCGAGTCATGTCGTGCACGCCCGGCGTCGGAAACATGAGATCACCTAGGTCGTCTGAATGCCCCAACCCCAAGAGATGACCGATCTCGTGCAGCGCGACGGTGTAGACCTCATCGGTCGACAGAACGGTCTGCTGTTGGGATCGCGTAGCCAGGGTCAACGCCCCACCTCGAATCCACCCATGCAGGTCCCATTCGACGTTCGCTTGTCCCGTCCGATCCCCACCGAGCCGCTCCAACCATTCGACCACGACCTCCGCGTCAGCCGAATCCGGCACGAACGCAAATTGGACGGGTACCTCGCGCGTGCGTTCCCACCGCTCAAAGGCTTGAACAACGGCGCCCTTGAAGGCCTCCTGGTACCCCGAAGTGGTGGCATTCCGTGGGATGTAGACGGCCACCGGACGGTCACGACGATCCGGCCAGCGGCGCAGCATCGAATCTCTCTGCACCGCGTTAGGAAGGTAGGTTTCCCCTTGGCCTATGGCCGCCCGCTTGCGTTCCCGAAGGGCACGAACACTGTCGAGGGCCAGGCCTCCCGCCTCGACATCAGCATCGCCCATCTGACTATCGGAGGTCCTGGTGGGGTCGTGGTTTAGCGCCATGGCCACCACGATCGTGCTGGCTGCTATGAGGACAACGGACATTCTGTTCACCCTGCGAATATGGGGATCCACGGGTGGCATTGGAAAGGCATGGCCTCTATCATTCGGGCCTTTCGAGCCCCATACCTAGGAATGGCAGCGAGTTTCCGCGTCGTGAGGAGTAAGACCACCGGCTAGACCCCGGCCCACCATGGCATTCAGGCCCGCACACCTCATCATTCGATACCGCTGGACCGTCCTGGCGCTGTGGACCTTGCTCACGGTGCTAGCGGTACCGCGAGCTGCCGTGGTCCACGAGGTGTTGAGCGTGGAAGGGGCGATGATTCCGGACTCGGATTCGGAGCGGGCGGTACAAACCATCCGGCAGGCGTTCTCCCTGCCGGTCGCCGATTTCTTTGCCGTTACCGTCACAGGCCCCGTTGCAATCGACAGTGCGCAGTATCTCGCGCTTCTCGACTCCTTGAGCCGGCGGGCGACGAACGAGCCGTACATCAGTCACGTCATTTCTTATCTCGACACCCCGGACTCAACGTTCGTGAGTCCCGACCGAAAAACCACGTTCCTGATCGCCGCCCTGCGCACCGATAACACGCTGTCCAACACTGACTATGTGCCGGCGTTTCGCGAATCTATGCACGGCACGATCGACCGCATCTCCTGGGGAGCGGACTACCGGGCCAACGTGACCGGTGCGCCGGCGTTGGACTATGACGTCCGCCAAGTGAGCAAAGAAGATACGGACAGAGGAGAACGTCGCTCCCTGCCGTTCACCGCTGTCATCCTCGTGATGGCGTTCGGCGCTTTCGTGGCGGCGCTCTTGCCGTTGGGCATCGGCATCATCGCGATCGTCATCTCGTTGGCGCTCGTACACATCGTGGCGGGATTCCTACCGATGTCGGTATTCGTACTCACCATTGTATCGATGGTGGGGCTGGGCGTTGGCATCGATTACTCGCTGCTCGTGGTCACACGGTTTCGCGAGGAGTTGAACCGCGGACACAGCCCGCGTCAGGCAGCGATACGGGCCAGCGAGACGGCGGGGCGCGCTGTGGTAACGAGCGGATTGACTGTGGTGGTCGGGTTTGCCTCACTGCTCATCACTCCGCTCACTGAGATCCGTTCGGTTGGAGTGGGCGGCCTGATAGTCGTCGCGTCAGCGGTGTTGCTGTCGGTGACGCTCCTTCCCGCAACCCTTTCGATCTTGGGGCGAGCTATCGACTGGCCTCGTTGGTTGGCCAAACGGCTTTCGTGGTATCACGCTCCTACGGGGTGGGAAAGGTGGGCACGTTGGCTAGGACACCATCCGTGGCGAGCCATCACCATGGGATTGCTCGCTGTCGCGGTCATATCATACCCCCTAACCCAGATCAAAATCGGACTCCCAAGGGCCGGTTGGTTCCCCTCCGGCACCGAGTCGAACGCCGGTGTGGAAGACCTCGAACGCATCGGGGCGCAGGGAGTGCTTCAACCTGTACGCGTGGTCGTGCAGGCGCCCGAGGGTCAGCGAATTGTCTCGTCGCGCTACCTACGAGGTCTGCGGCGCCTTTCCGATTCGGTGCGGGCGGATCCCCGGGTTGCCAACGTCCGAAGTGTGGTGGACGTCCAACCAGGCATGTCAGCACTGCGGTACACGATGCTGTATTCGAACCTGGAATCAGCGCGGGCGCGCGCTCCGGAGTTCTACGCAGCATACCTCTCGGAGGACGCCCGGACGACGCTCTTTGATGTCCTCCTTTCGGACACCACGAGCATAACGAGTTCGATGGACGTCGTTCGACGCATCCGGGCGATCACGGATTCTGGCATCCAGGGGTTGGATTCGACGTCGGTGGTCGTGGGTGGATTCCACGCGTCAGGGGTGGACCTCCAAGACAAACTGCTCGCGCAATTCCCCACGGTGATCCTGCTCATCTTGATTAGCACTGCCATCATGTTGGCCATCGCGTTCCGGTCGGTGCTCGTTCCCTTGAAGGCCATCGTCATGAACGGGCTGTCGGTTGCGGCCACCTTCGGGGTTGTAGTCCTGGTCTTTCAACAGGGTGTCGGAAGCTCGGTTTTCGGGTTGGATGGTCCGACGGAAGCGGTATTCGTCGTGGTACCGGTGCTGGTGTTCGCCGTGGTCTTTGGGTTGAGCATGGACTATGAGGTGTTCTTGTTGTCGCGTATCAAGGAATCGTTCGTGCGAACGGGGCGAAACGATCAAGCGACCATGGAGGGTCTCACGGCCACGGCGTCGGTAATCACGAGCGCAGCCGCAATCATGGTAATCGTTTTCGGAACGTTCGCATTCTCGCGAGTCTTGGCAGCTCAGATGCTCGGGTTTGGCCTTGCCGTAGCCGTTCTGCTGGATGCCACGCTCATTCGGATGGTGATCGTACCGGCGTTCATGCATGTGGCAGGGCGGTGGAACTGGTGGCCGGGGATCCGATCGGTCCCGCCGCGGCACGGATCGAATCCGTCGGTCAGCGCTCCTCGCGGGAGTCCGCCATACGTATCGCCAGGGTCAGTCGATCGCCTTTCAGATCCCAGTGCCAAGCAGGCTCGGGCCGACCAGTCTCGGGATGCTTGATCGGACGGTACTGTAACCGGCGTTCCGGCATATCCAACGCTTCCCCTGCAACCAACAACAAAGCACGATCTGCCGACACGAGATGGGCCCACCGTTCCCTGCGCAAGTCGAATTGGTGAAGCCATAACCCGCCGTTCAGTGCGTGGACCACGCCGTGGCGCCACAGGCGAAACTCTCGCCAGGCTACCCGCAATTAACCACGCCGGGGTTTACCGCCACACCCACTGGCGACGCCCCTGGAATGAACATGTAGCAGAGTTCGGACGTCCCGGTGTGGCTAGCGGTGGCGGCCCAGCCGGAGATTGTCGCCTCGTTGATCACGATGCTGGACCCCTCGCTTGTCTGAAAACCGCGCACGCTCAAGCTCGCCACATCCGCCGAGTAAATGTCGTAGTCGTAGTAGAAGGATTCTTGGGATATCGCGAAGTTCCGAAGGTCTGATCGAAGCGCCGTAAGGTACGCTCGCGACCGCACGGACCCTACCTGAATCATGACGATCATCGCCAACAAACCCATGACGGTGAACACCATCAGCATTTCGATGAACGAAAATCCGTTACGCTTTCGCATCGACCCAATTCGGACCAACACCGATGTCCACCACGAGTGGTACCGCGAGTTCGGCGGCGCCCTCCATTTCACGGCGGACGACGCCTATCACTGTGTCGATCTCGTCATGGGGAGATTCGACGACGAGTTCGTCGTGCACTTGTAGGAGCAGCCGACTCTCACGACCTGTTTCACGAAGGGCGCGCCATATCTCGATCATCGCGCGCTTGATCAAATCTGCTGCGGATCCTTGGAGTGGAGAATTCATGGCAACACGCTCACCAAACGCCCGCACGTTAAAGTTGCGATCCTTGAGTTCCGGAATGTAGCGCCGGCGCCCAAAGAGCGTCTCAGCATACCCCTGGCGTTTGGCTTTTTCGACACAGTCGTCGAGATAGCGGCGTACGCCGGAGAAGCGCTCGAAATATAGCCGAATGAAGTCTTTCGCCTCCTCTTGCGAGATCCCCAACTGCCGGGCCAGGGAAAACGCGCCTTGGCCATAGATCGTCGCAAAGTTGATCGTCTTGGCGCGCCCACGCATCTCACTGGTCACGTCGTCCACCGCGACACCGAAAATCATCGACGCGGTTTGCCGATGGACATCATCCCCTTGATGGAACGCGTCGAGGAACGCCGCATCCTGAGAAAAGTGCGCCAGAAGCCGCAACTCGATCTGCGAATAGTCTGCCACCAAGAGGCTGCTTCCCTCCGGTGCCACGAAACACCGCCGAATCTCTTCACCGCGCTGCGTACGGATCGGAATATTCTGAAGGTTGGGATCGGACGACGACAACCGGCCGGTAGCTGCACCCGTCTGACTGAACGTCGTGTGAATCCGCCCAGTCTTGGGATTGACACTCTGAGGGAGCGCTTCGGCGTAGGTGGATTGGAGCTTCGCGAGTTCGCGATATTCCAATAGGAGTGTCGGTAATGCGTGACCCATCGACGCCAACTCGGCAAGCACGTCGGCGTCTGTGGACGCACCTGTCTTCGTCCGCTTGATGACGGGTAGCTGCAACTTCTCGAACAACACGTGCCGGAGTTGTGGCGTCGAATTAATATTAAAATCGGTACCGGCTTCGTCGTAGATGCGACGCTCGAGATCGACGAGTTCGGCCTGGAACCGTTCGGCCAACGTGGCCATCGCGTCGCGGTCCAGCGCTATGCCAGCGGATTCAAGATCAGCCAGCACGTGAACCAGTGGCATTTCGATCTCGGTGAACAGATCTCGCCCACCGCGCGCGTCGAGTTCTCTTTCCAGGTGATCCCGCAAGTCGTGCATGCCTACCACTCGAGAACAGACACACTCCGCTACGTCAGTCGTCGTCACCAGATCCAGTGTGCGAGCGGATTTTCCCTTCCCCCGAAGCCCGTCAACGCTTCTGAGGTCACTCGCGAGGTACTCGCGGGCCAGCACTTCGAGCGCGTGCGACCGCTTACCCGGATCGATCACGAAGCTCGCGAGCATCGAATCGAACACGAGTCCCCTCAGCGTCAGGCCAGCTCCGCGCAACGCCAGAAGCGATCGCTTGAGATCGTGACCCACAACGTCGATCGACCCGTCTTCCAATACCGAGCGCACCGGTTCCATGGACGGATCGGTCAGCGCGGGAAGATTGGTGGGCATTGTCTCGATGAGAAGCTCCCCCCCGGGCGGACGATGGATGAGGGGGAGGTACCACGCGCGTCGGTCCGCGGCAATCGCTACTCCTACGACTTCGCCGCCTAACACCCGCTCCGCCGAAGTTACCACCTCAATGGTGAAGAATTTTGCGGCCCGCATGGCACCGACGACGGTCCCGAGGTCGTCGACCGACTCGACAACGCTGAATGCGACCTTAGGTGCCTCCAATTGGCGCGGGGCAGCCACCCGATCAACGAGCGTGGTGAACTCGAGTTCCGTATAGATCTTGATCAGCGCGTCCCTGTCTACCCCTCTCATCTCGAACGCCTCGAGATCGAATTCGATCGGAAGATCGAGGTGCAAGGTGACCAAGCGCCGGGAGAGACGTGCGTTGTCCGCTTCGCCGAGCAAAGCTTCTCGCGCTCTCTTCCCACTCACCTCCGAGGCGTGTTCGAGAATCGCATCGAGATCCCCAAATTCTTCGATGAGCTTCCGGGCCGTCTTGTCACCGACACCCTTCACCCCAGGGATGTTGTCGGATGCATCCCCAACGAGCGCCAGATAGTCGATGACCCGGTTTGGTGGCACGCCGAGCCGCTCGTCCGCATTCGATTCGTCGACCCAATGCTCCTCGACTCCGGCTGGCCCCCGGCGACCCGGGTTTAGAAGACTCACTCCAGGCCCGACCAGTTGGTAGAAGTCCTTGTCGCCCGACACAATGACGACCTGCAGTCCAGCTTCTGTCCCTCGGACTGCAAGGGTGCCGATGACATCGTCGGCTTCGTAGCCATCGAGTGTCACGAGCGGGACACTCCAGGCCAACAACAGATCCTCGATACGCTCGACCGACCGGTCAAAATCCTCCTGCAGCTCGTCATCGAGCTTTTGTCGTGTGGCTTTGTACGCAGGGTAGATCTCGTCTCGGAACGACGAACCAGAATCGTTTACCCAAGCAACCAGATCGGGATGGTGTTCCTCAAAAAGACGATGGAGAAAGTTGGCGACTCCCCACGCCGCTGACGTATTCTCACCCCGACTGGTGGTGAGTGGACGGCTAATCATGGCAAAGAAGGCACGATAGATCAGCGCGTATCCGTCGATCAGGAAAAGCCGCTTAGGCGCTGGCATGGAAGGCACCAGGAAATGAAACGCCCCGTCTCGCGGAGACGGGGCGTCGGAATGCCGGAGTCCGTGGCTCGGTCAAGCGCGACTCACGTTGGCGGCGTGATTACCACGCTCCCCAGACTGTACTTCGAATTCCACCTCCTGGCCCTCGGCGAGGGTGCGGAACCCCTCCATCTCGATAGACGAGAAGTGGACAAATATGTCAGTCGACCCATCCTGTGGTTCGATGAATCCATACCCTTTCGAATCGTTGAACCACTTCACCTTGCCTCGTGTCATGTCGCCTTCTCCTCCCTCAAGAATGGTAAGGACATAATGCTCTTCGCTATTCTGCCGATGGTAGCCGTGAGCTGTCAAGCGAGCACCAAAACGGCAGCGGATACGGCGGGTGCGACGACCACATTGTCGTTGAGACCGAGCGGCCAGCGCTCCAAGACAACGCCCACAACTGCGACACCGGCCAGTGCCGGCCAGTGTAGCCCAACACTCCACAGAACGACCAATGACACTAGGAAAAACGCCATTGAGCCAGCTACCGTCTTCTGTTGGTCTCGCCTGAATCGCGTTCCTACCGCAGAGGCCATCGGGTCGGCAAACGCCGCCACGAGAAAGCCGGCCGTCGCGGCGGGTTGGGGAAACCACACCGCTAGCCCATATCCGACCATCAACCAGCCCGCGCCGCTCACCCTTGTGGCTTCGTCGCCGCGAAACACCGGCAGTACTGTGGCGAAGCCCTCGTGGATTCTGGGCACGCGCACTCGCAGCCCTTCCACGACCATCCACACTGTGGCCAGACCCACGACCACGTACCGAAACGTTTCCCAGTCAATGATGATTGGGAGCACCAAGATTGCCGCCGTGGCGGCGTGGGTGGCTCGCCGCAGCGCGGCGGACCTCACGGCGAGGTGGCCGGTGCCGCAGCTCCCGGGTAGAGCCCGCGGTAGAGCGCTTGGTTCCGCAACACTGCGCGAACATAGCCGCGCGTTTCCACGTACGGTATGCGTTCGACAAACCCGTAGGGGTCGTCGGCTTCCGGATACCGTAACCACTGGGCGACCGGACGCCCGCCGGCATTGTACGCAGCAAGCGCCGGTCCTACCCGGCCGTATCGGTTGAGCAGTCCTGATAAATGGGTCGTGCCTAGGTGGAGATTGGCATCAGCGATACGATCCCATTCCCGCTCCCACTCGACCCCGGAACGCCGGGCAATGTCACTCGCTGTCCCTGGCATGAGCTGCATGAGTCCGACCGCACCTGACCGCGACACGACCGCAGACCGAAAGGCCGACTCCTGACGAATGAGTCCGGCAACTAGGTACGGATCGAGCCCATGCTTCTGCGATTCACGCTCGATGAGATCGCGCAATGGCCACGGGAAGATCACGCGCAACACGCGCGTGTCGTTGAGCGTGTATTGTTCCGCGACCCGCCAGCCCAATCGAACCCCCTCTACAACCCACCCGCGCCTGGAGAGTCCTTCCGCCAACGCCAACATGTCGCGCCATTCTACGGAACGAAGCCCCGTCAAATGACTGACGAACTCGTCCACTTCATCAACCAGACGCGCGTCGACCAGCGCATCGAGTTGAAGGAACGCGGCCTCCACCCAAGCCGTGCGCGTGACCTCCCCAACTGGAGCGAACACCGGCGCCGGAAGATTCCCAACATCGCGCGCGATGGTTCCGTAGTATCCAATCGAATCTTCGCGAGCCAATGCTGTAAGCTCGTCGAGCGCACCGGTCGAGTCACCCGTCGCCTGCCGCAACCGCGAGAGCAAGAATCGAGCGGCCAACCGCTGTGGCCCGCGTACCGCGATCTCTTCTTCGTACCACGTCATCGCAGCAGCCGTGTCGCGTGCGGCGGTAGCCATCGATGCGAGTTGCAGTCGCGACCGCCCAGCATACTGCGCGCGCGGCCAACGGGTCGTGATCAATCGGTAGAGGCTGTCGGCTTCCGTCCGACGTCCCTGCCGACGCTTGGCCTCGGCTACGAGGAACACCGAGATCGGTGCGACCGGCGATCGGGGATGCCGATCGGCAAACTCGAGGAGAGCGGTACGAGATTCCGTCCGCCGCCCCACACGTTCGAGTAGTCGCGCGTATCGATAGAATGCCGTGGCGCTCCCACGATCGCGCGCCGCCATGTACGTGTCGAGCGCCTTTGGGAATTGCCCGGCGTCACGGTGCAGATCGGCGAGGAATACCAACGTAGCAATCGAGGAATCGCCGACCGCGACGACCCGATCGACATACTCGATCGCGAGAGACCTGTCTGAAGTTCGATAGGCCCTTGCAACCCGCATGAACTGTTCAGCCGTTGTGGGAGCGAACCGCTCTTCGATCGTCGCAGCGGCCCACGCAACGTTGTCGCTGCCACCCAACTCGAGCGCCTTGTAGAGTTCTTCTTGAGCCCTCGCGGAATCGCCCGTTGCAAGTGCAATTGCCGCCGCCTGGGCATGTTCTTTCACACGCGCATAGGTGTCAACCGCTCGCACCGAGTCTCCGGCAGAGAGGTACACTTCTGCCCGAGCCAGCGCCGCCATTCGTCGGGCGGGCGGACTCACTCGCTGCAATAACTTGAACGCCTCCGAGGGTGCTTCCGTAACCCGTGCTTCGCGAATCGCTAGCCAACCAGCTATGCCCCGGAGTTCCTTCGCGGCGTGCGCGTAATGCATCGCAGCCAGTCGCGCATAGCCCGCGCGCTCATAAGCGTCACCGGCTTGCGCGTGGAAAGCCCCTCGGCGATCACCCTCTGACAGATTCGCCGCCTGCGCAAACGACTGCGCCGCCAATTCGAGGTCGCCGCCAGCCAACCAGGTGTCGGCACGAAGCCCTAGCGTCGTTACATCGGTCGAGTCCAATACGGGTGCGAATTCTTCCATGATGGCCTGGGCTCGATCGGCTCGACCCAACACGAGTTCGGCACGGACAACCGCTAGGATATCGCTGGAAGACGGAACGGATCGCTGAAGGAGGGGAGCCACATCCCTGACAACATGCCACGCGCCTGCTTCGCCGTCCGCAGGACCGTGGGTCTGAGCGGTGGCGACGGCAATGACTGTACACGTCACAATCGACAGCGCGACGGGGTGCCGCCAAGCCTTCATGGATCTCCCCTTTCTAACGGCTATATCTCCTGCAAGGATGCTGCCGTCATACCCCACGAACCGCTGTGAGTTGTGGATGTTCCCCCACAGGCTAATAAGGATTTCAGAATTTACGAACTTGCCGCGCGTTGAGAACCTCGCTTAGATTCGCCCACGCTATGGCTGACGAAAACCTTACAGGCCGCACCATCGCCGGTTACCGCCTCCTCAAACTCGTAGGAGAGGGCGGGACTGCCGTGGTATACAAGGCCGAACACGCAGAGCGCAATACGGCGGCCGTGAAGGTCCTGAAGGAGCGTTCGCGCAACGACAAGACAGCAGTCAAACGGTTCCTGCGTGAAGCGGGCTATGGGTCGCGCATCGAACATCCTTCTGTGGTGCGTACATACGATTTTGGTGAAGAGGACGGGTTGTATTACCTGGCGCTCGAGTGGGCCGAGGGAATGCCCCTGTCCGACTACGTCGAGAAGAACGGCAGAATGGACCCTGAACTCGTTGCCGAGGCCATGGGTCAGTTGGCGGAAGGCCTCATGGCCTCACATGCCGAGGGAATCATCCACCGCGACCTAAAGCCCGACAACATCATCTTCGACCCTGAGAGTAGGGTTCTCAAACTCCTCGATTTCGGAATTGCGCGTGACGCGCAACAGGACACTGCCGATCGTCTCACCCGTACGGGCTTCTTTGTCGGAACACTCAACCATGTCGCCCCTGAAGCACTGTCGGGAGAGCTCGTCGACAAGGAGGCCGATCTCTATAGTGTCGGGACGATCACATATTATCTGCTCACTGCCCGCCACCCATACACCGGCCGGACACAGCGCGAACTATTCCAACAACTCCTGACGCAACCGCCCACACCACTGAACGATTGCGTTCCTGGATTGACCTTCTCCGACGAACTCGAGGAAGAAGTGATGAAGGCCCTCAGCCGGAATCCTCAGGCGCGGCACAAATCCGTGAGGGAATTCGCAGAGGCACTGAAGGCGGCTCCCAAGGATGTTCGTGGCTCGGCTCCCACCCGGACGCCAGACGCGTCCGTGGCCGATCCAGAAGAAGGCGGAGGGTTTGGGGCCAAGATCCGAGGGATATTCGGTAAAAAGAGGTAGTAGTAGTATCTACAACTAACATCCTAGAATGACGGAATCCACACACGATCGCTTGATCAAGCTGTTGAACGACCGCTCGATTGACCGGGGGGTCTTCACGCTGTCATCCGGGAAGCAATCCACGTACTACATCGACGGTCGGCGGACGACGATGAGTGGCGAAGGCCTCAGGGTTGTTGGCGTATTGGGTTGGGAGGCCATCGAGCGGCAGGGATGGAATCCTTCTACCGTGGGCGGGATGACGCTGGGGGCTGACCCCGTGGCGTATGCCATAGCCCAAGCCAGCCAGGAGTCTGCTCGGCCCGTCGATGCATTCACCGTTCGGAAACAACCGAAAGCCCATGCGACTGGGCGGCGGATCGAAGGCTGCTTCAAAGCGGGTGACACGGTCGTTGTGGTGGAAGATGTCATCACCACTGGGGGGTCGGCCTTGCAGGCTGCCGAAGCCGTCCAAGCCGGCGGCGGCAAGGTGGCCGGCATTCTCGCGCTCATCGATCGAGAGGAAGGGGGGCGGGCTGCCATCGCGAACGCCGGGTTCGATCTCGTGAGTTTGGTGTCGCTCGCCGACTTGGGGCTCCGCCCCGACCCGGGTTAGGTGTTCCGGGTGGCCTCCCGCGGCCATTGTCCTCTGGCTCCTACCCCAAGTTGAACGGTTGGAAGGTGCGGAAGACCGCCCGGAACGGAATGACCAGGCGTTTGACGTAGTCGTCGAGCGCTACCGGAAACGGGAATCGACCCCGAAACTCTCCGGCGGTGACTCCAAGCAAGTTGCGCAGGTGACGCCCAAAACTCTGCGGCGACGAGAACTCCAATCGGTAGGCAACATCAGCGACAGATCGACCGGGTGGCTTGAGCAACGCGGCCGCAAACACCAACCTCAACGACGCGAGATACCGCTTTGGTGACGGAAGATGCAGTCGATGAAAGCGCGAAACGAACGTTGAGGGCTGCAAACCAAGATCGCGACAGAACTGGCGAACCGTGCTCGTCTCCGGAGCGAAACTCACCAGCACCTCAAAGAAATTTCGGACCTCGGGAGCAGGTTCACCGAGCGCCGGAATAATCCTCGACAGGATGTCAGCCGAGGTCCGGCCGGTCGGCTGAGCTACGATAGTGCGCAACCTAGCCCATCCCTGACGCTCGCTGAGGTCGATGAGTTCGCGCACACCGAGGGCACCGAGTGCGAGCAACTGTTGGCTCGAGTGCGCGTCATGCTGGGAGAGCACCGCGAACGTAGGAATCCCGGGGAACCCTTCGACCAGCCGAGCCAATTGCCCGAGTTGCTCGCGACGGACCGCCCTCGGTGACACAAGCACCGCTTCGACCGGGCGCTCTCTGACTGCGCGGATCACGTCGCGCAGCGTGTTCGCGTGATACGCATGACACCGCTCACCAACTGCCGCCTCGAACTTCGCGCGAGACGTCGGTTCCATCACCGTCGCCACCATCGTCCGTTGTGCCTGCATCGAGCATGACTCCGTCTTTGGTGCGGCTCAAGACTATCGGGACGCACTCAACCCCAGTTCAACGGGATGGTCTCCCCCCTCAACACACCGTGGGCCAGCACCTTATCTTTCGGCGAAGCAGGGATGGTGGAGCGTGACGGTCACGGTGCGACCTGGTCGTATCGAGGAAAGTCCGAGCTCCACAGGGCAAGCTGCCAGGTAACGCCTGGGCGCCGGAAGGCGACGGATAGGGCCACAGAAAACAAACCGCCCGCTTTGCGGGTAAGGGTGAAAAGGTGGGGTAAGAGCCCACCGCACGGCTGGTAACAGTCCGTGGCACGGCAACCCCCAGCTGAAGCAAGGCCAAATAGGCGGCGAGGCTCGGCCCGAGCTGTTTGAGTCGCGGGTAGGCCGCTTGAGGTGACGGGCAACCGCCATCCTAGATAGATGACCGTCCGACACGCTACGTGTTGAACAGAACTCGGCTTACGGCTCCACCATACCTGGCTTCCGGCAAAGGCATCAGATATCATTGCGGCAGTTCCGAACCCGGCAACTAGCTCCTCACACGAAACACAACTGCGTGAATGTGACCCGTTCAGTCCTCTGCACCATCGCCGCCACGGCCTGCGCCGGAGGAGGTTCCCCGTCGTCTGTTCCCGAACCCGCTTTGCCGTCCGCAGTTAGCTATGCGCCGCATCGGGCATCCTACGTGGCGTTATCCAAAGGAAGGCAGGAACAGCAAGTACCTGGGGGTTCCACTACGACGGAGTTCGGATTCCGTGTTTATCTGAACACGGTAATCGACGAAGATCCGGGTGGACTTCGGATCACGATTCTGGTGGATTCGGTGCCGGAGGCCTCCGGGGCCGGTATCCCGCCTTCCGACCTGCCACGTGCCGGCGGCACGACCTTCACCGGTTATGTCGCCGACAACGGCGAACTCTCCGATCTCATCGGTGGCGACACCACCATCGCACTGGTACGCCAACTCCGTCGCGCCTTCGAAGAGTTCCTCCCACCAATTCCGGAGCTCGGTGCCACCCCCGGGGCGGCGTGGATCGATACCGCTGTATCCGTCACTCAAGACGCTGGAATGGAAATCGAAATCACCTCCGTCGCGGCCCATGAGGTCGTCGGTTGGACCGCCTATGCAGGTGTGGACGCTCTACACATAAAGACGCATGCCGAGTACATGCTGTCAGGCCACGGGTCGCAGATGGGTCAGGCCATCACTATCGACGGTACGGGAGTTCGGGAAGAACACTCGTACCTCGGCGCAGACGGCACCTATCTAGGTGGCTGGGCGGCGGACAGTTCCAACATGAGCGCCCTCGTATCGTCCATGGGGCTGGCATTCCCCATCATTCAAGTACGCAATGACTCTCTGATCTATCGGCCTCGATGACCCGAACGCTCCTTGTCCTCTGCGGATTGCTGATAACGGTCGCCGATCTTGTCAAAGGGCAGGCTCAACGTCCTCGCACTGAGATCTATGAGTTCGCCGCCGCCGCCAACGACGCGCGCGCAATCTGGGTGAATCCAGCCGGATTGGGCGCAGTGCTGGAGGCCTCCGTTATGGGAGAAGTGGTGCTTGAATGGGACGAAACGGACAAGACACGAATGAGTCAGTGGATGCTTGGCTTCAACTCACACGGTCTGGGTTTCGCGTATCAGCGCGACCGGTTCGTCGACGATCCGACCACTCCAACCGAAGATTCGCGCTCCGTGGATGCGTTCCGCCTGGGTGTCAGCCTCCCATTTGAGAAAGGCGAGTTGGGCGGATCAGCCACGATGTACCGTGGGGGCGACGAAGACACCCAATGGGGATGGGACATCGGGCTACGATACGGACTCGGTTCGAAGCTCACCTTGGCCGGCGTTCTCCGAAACATCGGGCGTCCTGTAGCCCTGGACGTCCCAATTCCTTTTGGCGGAACGGTAGGGTTCACTTGGCTTCCAGCGCCAACCATCTTGGAGATATCGGCTGAGGTCCAGCTTGCGGAGCGCATCGCCTCATCTGGCATAGATGCGCTCTACCGCGGGGGCATCAGGTTTTCGCCGTCAGCTGAATTCCCGTTCACCCTTTTTACGGCACTTTCACTTGGCAGCGCGTTTCGGTTCGATCAGTGGGCACTCGGCGTGTCGTTTGGGAAGAAGGCCCGCGGAGTCGTCGTCGCCTCCGGACCTGTCGACTCCGGTTCCATAGGGTTCGATAGGTTCAGCATGGCTGGCGTCGTGAGCCACACTGCGGTGCGCCCCCCCCGACCCTAGCAAAACCCCACCTCGTCGGCTAGTCGACGAGACGCAGCGGCATTACCAGACACATGTACGAGGCTGGATCGTCCCACCCAACAGGTTCGAGTGTTGCAGCGCGTTCCGGTGCCTTGAAGGTCATCCGCACCTCGTCCGTCGGCATGTACTTCAGAATCTCGAGCAGGTAGTTCGCGTTGAAACCGATCTCGAGCGGTTCACCGTCGTAGGTTACCGCGATTTCGTCCTGCGCTTCGCCCAGGTCAGGTGTGTTCACACTGAACCGTAGAGATCCCTTGGTAAACTCGAGCCGGACGCGGTGTGTTTGATCGCTTGCTACGATACCTACGCGTCGAAGCGCCGCAGCCATCGTAGATTTTTCCGCCGTACATTCCCGGTCGTTCTCCTTGGGAATGACCTGCTCGTAGCTTGGGTAGGGTCCTTCAATCAACCGCGTGAACACCAGTGTATTCCCACTCCGGAAGCCCAGGTGGTTGTCGCTTCTGGCCACTTCGAGCTCATCGGAGGGCCCAAAGAGCCGACGGACCTGTTCCAATGCCTTGGGAGGCAGAATGAGGTCAGCGGAGGAGTCGGGCCCGGTCGCTGGAATATCCATCTTGGCCAACCGGTGGCCATTCGTTGCAACCATTCGCATCTGGTCGCTTCTCAACTCCCACAACACACCATTGAGAATCGGGCGACTCTCTTCGGTGGATGAAGCAAAGCTCACATGACTAATGAGCTTGACGATATCAGTGGCTGTGATCATCCACGGACTGTCGAAACTCACCGCTGGGAAGTTGGGGAACTCCTCTTTTGAAATGCCGAGCAGTTTGAACTTCGAGCGACCGCATTCGAGACTTACGCGCTGTTCGCCCGATCCAGTAACGCGAATCGCCGCTGACGGCAGTTCCTTGACAATGTCAACGAGCTTTTTGGCAGGAACCGTCACCGATCCGGGCGCATCGATTTCCGCTGGGACTATGGTGCTGACAGCGATATCGAGATCGGTTGCCGAAAGGCGTATACCCTCATCGGTCGTTTCGATCAGGATGTTGGCAAGAACAGGAAGCGTGGTCTTGGATGGTACCGTGGCTGCAACTGCAACCAATCCTTCCTGGAGACGTTCCCGCGTGATTGTGAACTTCATGGCCAATCTCTAATGCTTAGATGGGGAAAGAATCTACTACTACTCCTTGATATACCTAACTAGTAGTAGTAGTAGAGGGTGTACAAAACTTGATAACCTAAGGCGCGCCAGAAATTACGGGCAACATCGGTTCTCGCGGGATGTGTAACTCTGGGCAAAGCTGTGGACGGACCGTCGAAACATGACAGGTTTTCCAAGCTTCCACGACCACTCAACAATCGATCTCCACACACGTTAAGAAGTCACCGCGAGTTCACGCCGGGCGAGGTCGACACGATCGCGGAATCTGCGATCATGTCCCATTTCTTTTTGGACCTTGCCGAGACTGTGGATCACCGTGGAGTGATCGCGCCCTCCAAAAGCCTGGCCGATCTCGACGAGCTGCATGCCGAGAAGTTCACGGGCCAAGAACATGGCCACCTGGCGGGGCACGGTTAGCGTGCGTGTGCGCGCTTTCGATCGGAGACCCTCGGGGGTCACGCCCCACCGGCGGGCTACTACTTCCTGCACGCGATCCACGCTTGGTAGGCTCTGTGCAGTTGGGCCACTCTCACCACCGGCCTGTTTGATCTTGTCGGCCAGCGCGTCGCGGGCCAGCTCGATCGACACTTCCCGATGTTTGAGGGAGGCAAAAAGCAGAAGTTTGATGATGCATCCCTCGAGTTCCCGTACGGAACTCCGGATGTGTTCTGCAATGAACCGCAGCACATCATCCGGGATCGTAAGTTCGAGATGGTCTTGCTCGGCTTTCTTGCGGAGAATGGCGATACGGTGCTCTAGATCCGGTTGCCCGATGTCGGCCACCATGCCCCACTCGAAACGCGACACCAGTCGCCGTTCCAGGCCCGGAATCTCATTGGGTGCCCGATCCGACGTCAGGACGATCTGTTTTCCCGCCTCGTGCAGCGCGTTGAATGTGTGGAAGAACTCCTCTTGGGTCATTTCCTTGCCCTCGAGGAAATGCACGTCATCAACAAGGAAGATGTCGATGCCGGATCGGTACTGCTTCCGGAATTCTGCCATCGTCCGTCGGTGGATGGATTCGATGACCTCGTTGATGAACTGCTCGGCCCCCATGTAAACGACTCGGGATTCTGGGTTGTTCTCCACCAAAGCGTGGGCAACAGCTTGCATCAGGTGCGTCTTCCCGAGGCCGGTCTGCCCGTAGATGAACAGTGGGTTGTAGGTCGTCCCAGGGGCTTCGGCTACAGCGTGTGCGGCGGCGCTGGCCAGCTCATTGGATTTGCCGATCACGAAGCTTTCGAAATGGTACCGCTCGTTGAGCGGTCGAGTGTTGCGCCGCCTCTGCCGAGAAGGGGGGCTGTCACGAGGCGGCGCAACGAAGAAGTCCATTTGCGGGCGTCGGGAGCGCTCCTCTTGGACCTGGAAGACGATCTCTAGGGGCATCCCGAATCGCTCCACCGCAATTCGAGAAAGCAGCGCAGCGTGTTTTGATTGGTTCCATTCGACCGCGAACTGATCGGGTGCACCCACGATCAGCCGCCCATCTTTCAGCTCAACCGGTTCTGTCGGGTCGAGCCAAGTGCGTACGGTCGGCTCGGGTAACTCCGAGCGCACAGCTTCGAGTAAGCTGGTCCATGCTTGTTGTGCTGACAGTTGCATTTTTTGCTGCGAAACAGCGGTAGGTCGTTCAAAGGGCAAGCGATGTTACCCCGCGGATGTGGAAAAGTCAACCTTGACCCGTCACGCCTTGCCCAACTAGCTTTCGGCCCGCTTTTCAGCTGGGTTTTTGACAGGACTATTATTGAGTAATGAAGCGTACATACCAACCGCACAATAAGCGGCGAGTTCGCAAGCATGGGTTCCGAGCGCGTATGAGCACCCGATGGGGTAGGGCGGTGCTCAGCAAGCGTCGCAAGAAGGGCCGGAAGCGCCTCGCGGTCAGTCCTCCTTCGAAACACGGAGGGAGTTGAAGCCCGAGGGGCTTCCTCGGGGCTGGCGCTTGACGCGCACCTCAGACCTGACGGCGGTCCAGCGTAGCGGCCGCCGCCGCCGTACTCCCCGAATGGACATCTGCTGGCGTGCCAACGATCTCGGGCATCCGCGATTGGGGCTGATCGTCCCGCTTCACGGACACACGCACGTTGCCCGCAACCTATTGCGCAGGAGGCTTAGAGAGATTGCTCGTCGAGAGGTCTTGCCGGCCGTTCCCTCAGTCGATCTGGTCATTAGATCGAAACCCCCAGCCCACGCGGCTGGGGTAACCGCGCTTTGCGCAGATCTCAAGGCATGGGCCCGCACACTCACGCAATAGTCCGCGCGCCGCGATTGGCGGTGGTTGGGCTCATCCGTCTCTACCAGGTGCTCGCCTCGCCATTTCCGTCACCGTGTCGCTATTCACCGAGTTGTTCCATGTATGCCAAAGAGGCAGTCGGTCAGCATGGTGTCTTGCGGGGTGGGTGGTTAGGCCTGAAACGTATTTTTCGCTGTCACCCATTTGGGTCCAGCGGGTACGATCCGGTTCCGAAACTGTAGATGGATAGACGAACCGGTCTAGCCGTCATGTTAATGCTGATCGTGGCTATTCTGCCTGCGATCCTGTTCCCGCCCGCAAAGCGACCACCGCCGGGAGCCGAAGCGGATTCACTTTCGGTTGTCGACACGCAGATTGCCGAGTTGGCAAACGCCCCGGCCGTCGTGGTCCCTGCTCGGGAACCCGAGCCTGTGCCGATTCCGGTCGATACTACGAAACCTGAGCGGCTCATCACCGTCGAATCACCGTTGTACCGGTGGGTATTTTCCACTACCGGGGCGCGCATGGTCACTGCCGACCTCAAGGCGTATCAGACGTTTGCGCCCAACGACTCCGGAATGGCGCAACTGCTCCCACCAGGATCGAGTTTCTTGGACTACGGCCTGCTCTTCGGAAGTGACACGATTCCGATCAACAACTGGCAGTTCGAGCCCGATCAATCCCAGGTAGCGATCTACGAGGGAGGCACTGGCGTCCTTCGCTGGACCGCGACGCGCGGGCCCCTGACGATCAATCTCGAGTACTCATTCCGCGCAGACGACTACTTGTTCGACATTCGCGGGGAGTTGGTTGGCACGGAGGCAAGCGGTGTGCTACTGGTGGGGCTCGCACCCGGGATCAACCAGGTCGAGGCAGACAGCACCGACAACTATCGGTCGTTTGGTGTCGTTACCAAGGCGAACAAGACCGACAACCTCAAATTCAGTTCTTTGGACCCCGGGGAACGGCGTGCCCTGGATGGGCCGTTCGAATGGCTGGCCGTCAAATCGAAGTATTTCGTGGTGGCCGTGATGGCGCTGGACGAAGGCCGGCCACAGTTCGGCGGAGCGATTGCCACGGGAGGGCCCCGTGCGGGCAAAACGGCCATACACACGGACGTGGTTGCCTCGCTGCCGGCGCCGGGCGGCGCGTTTTCATTGGCGGCTTTCGTTGGGCCACAGGAATTCCGCCGTTTGCAACAGGTTGGGCACGATTTTGAGGACATCGATCCGTACGGATGGATTCTCCGTCCGATCATCCGGCCGGTCGCGAACCTCATCGTGATCGTCTTGCTGTGGACGCACGAGAGATTGAGCCTCGAGTACGGATGGGTGTTGGTGTTGTTCGGGCTGGCGGTACGTGTTGTGTTGTGGCCGCTGAACCAAAAGGCCATGCGCTCGAGCATGGCGATGCAGGCCATTCAACCCGAGATCAAAGCTCTGCAGGAGCGACTCAAGAGTGACCCGCAGAAGCTGCAGCAAGAAATGATGAAGCTGTACAAAGAACATCAGGTGAACCCGCTCGGCGGGTGTCTGCCATTGCTCATTCCCATGCCTGTGCTGTTTGCGCTATTCTTCGTGTTCAGGGAGACGATCCAATTTCGCGGCGCCCCGTTCCTCTGGTTACCTGACCTTTCGCGGGCAGACCCGTTGTACATCATCCCGATCATCATGGGGGTTTCGATGTATGCCGTAATGAAAATCGGTCAGCGCGGTGTCCCACCCAATCCGCAGACCAAAATGATGCTCTACTTCATGCCTGCCTTCATGACGTTCATCTTCTTGCGGCTCGCGTCGGGTTTGAACCTGTACTACGCCGTTTCGAACATCGCGAGCATTCCCCAGCAGTGGCTCATCTCGCAGGAACGAATGCGGCGCCAAGGGAAAACCAAGAGCTGATCGCAGTCTGACGCGCTTCGGTTGGCACGTCTACCTTCTGTACAATGTTGACAGACGTGATCGCCGCGCAGTCCACACCGCCTGGACGGTCGGCAGTTGCACTCCTCAGGCTATCCGGAGCGGGAAGTCACGAACTCGCCGCACGCGTGCTCGATCCGTTCACGGCGCATCCCTTCCGGTGCGCGCGGCTCAGTTCCCTCCACCGCATTGGGACCGACGAGACCATAGACAGTGTCCTCTACGTGACCTACCAAGGGCACCGTTCCTACACGGGTGAGGACGTAGTCGAGATCTCAACGCACGGCGGCATGCTGGTCCCGCTCGAGTGCCTGAACGCCATTCTGGATGCTGGGGCCCGGCTGGCGGCCCAAGGTGAATTCACGCGCCGAGCCCTGCAGAATGGGAAACTTGATTTGCTTCAGGCCGAGGCGATTGGGGACCTCATAGACGCCACCGCTCCCGCCCAGCGCCGCGCGGCTATCGATCAGCTCGACCGAGGGCTCTCGGAACGCATTGGCGATCTTAGAGCCGACGTCCTAGAGCTCGAGGCACTGGTTTCCTACGACATCGATTTTCCAGAAGAAGACAGCGGTCCGGTACCCCCCGATCGCGTCGATCACGCCATCGACGCCGTGTCGGAGGCTTTGGGCAAGCTCATGAAGTCCGCTGGGGAGGGGGAACGCCTGAGAGAGGGGGCCTTAGCGGTTATCGCCGGCCGGCCCAATGCCGGAAAGTCCTCATTGTTCAACGCGCTGCTCGGCACGCAGCGTGCGATCGTCACCGAGGTGCCTGGTACGACGCGAGACGCGATCGAGGCTCCTGCCAACTGTGGAGGGTTTCCGTTTCGCCTCGTGGACACAGCGGGGCTGCGGGATACCGTCGACTCCGTGGAGAAAATTGGCGTCGAGGTTAGTCGAAAGTACCTGGCTGCGGCGGATGTCGTGTTGTTCTGCGCGGAGGTTGGCCGTGAACTGGACGACGACGAGCAGAGCTTCCTGGCTGAGACCGAGGTGCCCACCATTCTCATCCGAACGAAGTCGGACCTCGCGGCTCACAAACCGGGTGAGGCGCTTTGTGTCTCGGCTCCCACCGGGGAGGGCATCGACACGCTCCGTGAGGAATTGGCGCGGGTGGCATTCACCTCATTGGTCGCTGACGGGAACGTGCACACTGTGCTGACGCGAGAGCGGCATCGGCGGGCGGTGGCGGAGGCCTTGAGCGAAATAGAGTTGTTTGCGCGTGCCAGGAAGGACGGGCTCGAAATGGTAGTGGCGGCGACCCATCTCCGCGCGGCCGTGACCGCGCTGGATCAGGTGATAGGAACGGTCTCGACCGACGACGTGCTGGACGTCGTCTTCGCAACGTTTTGTGTAGGAAAGTGATCTAGGCGGTCTGAATGCCAGAGGAATAACCCCCAACATCCACAAAATCTGAGGCCGATGCGCGGAGTGCCTTCCCGATCCCATCGCGCTCCACAAGTCCCTCCACCATCCGCTGCCCAAGGTAGTACCCAGCACGTTCGGGAATCACCTTGCCACCCACGATCCGTTGATTGGCGGCCACGCCCCCCGAGAGATACCGCAACCGATATCCCAACCCACGGTGATCGAGTTCATCCTCGATCTCCCGCGTGAGGAACGATTCGAGTTGGCGGAGGCGGCGGTACTGGCGCCTCGCGTATCCCAAATAGTCCCAGGGCTCGAACCCGGGCACTGCCAGCTGCGAGGCCGTAACGGCGAGTCCTTCATTGACAAGCAATTCACGCAAAGTGGCGCGACTTCCAGTCTCCCAGTAGTCGTAGTACCCATCCAGGTCTCGGACAATGGTCGCGAGTTCGCTATCGCTTTTGGGCGAGGTGTAGCGCACCGTGTGGGCGATTTCGTGAGCAATCCAGGGTGCGATGAGGTCCGGCCGAAGGCCCAATCCCAGTGTCTCGTGATTGGGGCGGCCGGTGAAATGCTCCACACAGACAAAAGCCACGCCCCGGCCGTTGACGACGAGCTCGCCGGCATTGGCACCGCCCACTCCAACGGTCACGTATACGTCGAATGGTTGATCGATCTCGAATGCGTCTTCGCAGCGTTGGATCGTTTCTTCCGCCACGGCGTTTAAGTCGACGTTGTCCATTAGGGCGAGAAGGTCGCGGCGATTCGCGCGTACCGCACGGCGCATCACTTCTTCGGCGTGCGAACTGTCCAAGTCGAGGATGTAATTGTGCCAGTAGGCGGAGAGCACGGCATGGTGCCGTTCGAGATAGTGCCGATACGCCTCCAAAGGATTCGCGGCATGCGTGGCGTCGAGAAACTCGGGGACGAGATTAACGAGCATTGGAGGCGCCAACAATTTGTGATGCTCATGGTTGCAACACAAGCCCTCATTGCAGTAACAACCGCTCGAGAGGCTTCGCCTGTTTGGGAAGGAAGCCGTGGAAGACGATCTCATCGATCGCTATGGCATTGGGTGACTCGCCAAGGAGGCGGATGTGGAGGTGATGTCGCCTTGTCAGCTAGCTGTCGCGATAGTGTTGGCTCATCTCGTCGAGCAGCTGTCGCTCCTTCGTGGTGAGGCTGTCCAGACCGAGTTCGGAAATCTTGTCCAACACGCGATCCACCTCGTCGTGGATCGAACGCGTGGAGCGCTCGGGTTTCTGGACCGGCGCGGCGGCGCGGCGCGCGCGCGGACGTCTGATGGTTTGAGGCACGACACTAGCCAGCCGTGGGGTTGAGCTAACGACTGTGTTGGTCTTGCCCGAAATCGCCTGCTCACCCTTGATGAAGAGAAAACCGAACAAAACCCCGCCCAGGTGTGCGAAGTGTGCGATCCCCGTGTCGCGGCCCGTCAACGCGGCGAAGAGGTCTGTGAGAACGATGAACGTAAAGAACCACTTCACCTTGATCGGGAAGGGCAACGGAAAAATCATCATCGGAGCGTCCGGCCAATTGAGCACGAACGCCAACCCGACACCGAGGATCGCTCCAGACGCACCGATAACCGGCGGCGCATATCCAAAAATGAGCATCGCGAACGAGAGCGCTGCACCCCCAAACCCGCAGGTGAAGTAGTACATCGCGAACGTGCGGCTACCCCACTTTTCCTCGACGGCCGGACCGAACACGAACAAGAGCAAGCAGTTCATCGCCAGGTGCAAAAATCCGGCATGGAGAAACAGGTAAGTGAAGGGAGTCCACCACCTGAACAAGAGCTGTCGCGGTTGGAAGGCGAACAGGTCGACAAACCACGGTCCCGTGAACACCGTGATGGTCAGGAGGTAGACCACGGCATTCGCGATCAAGAGTCCGCGGACCCAAGGCGTTAGCGAAAAGGGTGTCTGTCGCATCTCTTTCTTAAATTTCCCTACCCAGGGACTTTGTTCCCATGGCCTGCGCGGCGCAAGGCGAGATCGACTAGCCTGGCACAGAGGTCCCCAAACGAGAGGCCACTGGCAGCTGCAGATTGGGGCAGCAAGCTCGTCGCAGTCATGCCGGGGAGCGTGTTGGCTTCGATGCAATACGGTAACCCCTCGGCATCCAATCGGAAATCGACTCGCGAAAAATCTCTGAGGCCCAGGGCTCGGTGCGCCGTTTCGCCCAGGTGTCGTATCTCTTTTGCGAGGGCCGCGTCGATAGCAGCGGGAAACACCTCTTCGGTCAGCCCAGGCGTGTATTTGCACTCATAGTCAAAAATCTCATGCTGTGGGATGATCTCTCCCACTGTGAGGGCCCTCCCATCCAGGATGCCGATCGTGAGCTCGCGCCCGGGTAGGAAGGCCTCGATCAACACCTCATCATCTACTTTCTGAGCCTCGCCAATGGCGGCCGGCAAATCGTTCACCGTCTCGACCAGGCTCAAGCCTACGCTCGACCCAGCCTTGGACGGCTTGACGATCAGCGGGAGGCCTAACGACCGGACAGTCTCATCGTCGGCAGGCCACAGCGCCCACGCGGGCGTCGGGATGCCGGCGTCCTCCAATCGGCGCTTGGCTGCGTCCTTGTCCATCGCTAACCGGCTACCCGCGGGATCACTTCCAGTGTAGGTGATACGGGCGGCGTCGAGTCGTTCCTGCAGCGTGCCACCCTCGACTTGTGCCCCATGGAGAACGAGGAAAGTCACGTCAGTGTTTGCCAAGGCGTCCAACGTGACCAGATCGATCGCTTGCTCCAACTCGGCGAGGTCCTCGAGGGCCGCGGCCCCCGGGGGCTCACGCTTGACGTCCGGATGCAGAAGCTGGGCCTCGCGCTCGGGCGACAGCTCGCCGTAGGCTGTATCGACCGTGCGTACGGTGTACCCACGATCTCGGAGTGCAGCTACGACCTGGGCGGCCCCCGCAAGTGCCACGTCGCGCTCCGGAGTCGAACCGCCGGTCAGAACGGTTATCGTGCGGGACATATTGGAACGACGATCGCGACCCATGCGGTCGCGACCGGATGGTGACTCACCGTCTGTTTCCCTCTGGTGAGCTACGGTCTGGAATACGAAAGTGGACCGGCTGGTAGAACACAGTGGAGACCGGAATGCCCTTGCGCCGTGCTGGGGCAAACGTCATGCGTACCACACCGGTTACGGCAGCGGAATCGAGCCGTGCATGCCCACTGCCTTCGGCTACCTGCGTCGATTCCGGGACAACGGTTCCCGTCTCGTCGGCAAACAACCGCAGGATCACCGTGCCTTCGACGCCCTGCTCGAACAGGGCAAGCGGATAGGCAACTGGCGATTCCGCGTTGGTGGCAACGGGCGACTCGAACGGATTAGGCCGGTTATTGGCTGGCGGGTCATCCGAATCGGTTCCGTTCGGTGCGCATGCCACGACCATGAGGCACACCAACGCGAGCATCGTCCTCATCACGTTGTCTCCTCGATCCGTTTCTTCATTTCCGTTAGCCAGTGGAGTGCTTCCAATGGTGTCATGCCATTGGGGTCCAGTTTTCGAAGGTCGTGAACCAGCGGATGCTCACCAGGGGTGAACAAGCCGAGTTGCTGTGGATCCGGGCGTGGGGGAAGGGTCTCCCCTACCACATGGTGTCCGGATTCGAGCAACCGCAAGATCTCGCCGGCGCGGCCCACTACGGAGGTTGGTAGCCCAGCGAGGCGTCCTACGTGGATGCCGTAAGAACGATCCGCTCCGCCAGGTTCAAGTCGATGGAGAAAGAGGATATCGTCGTCGATTTCCTTGACCGCCACGTTGAAGTTCCGCGCGTGCGCGAGTTCTTCGGTGAGCTGCGTGAGTTCGTGGTAATGGGTGGCAAATATTGTTTTGCATCCGATACAGTCATGCAGGTGTTCGGTGGTGGCCCACGCAATCGCCACGCCATCGTACGTTGCAGTGCCGCGACCAATTTCATCGAGCAGCACCAGGCTGCGCGCGGTTGCGGTGTGGAGAATGGCACTCGTCTCGCTCATCTCCACCATGAAAGTCGACTGGCCTCTTCCGAGATTGTCTGAAGCCCCCACCCGAGTAAACACACGATCGACCACTCCGAGACGCGCGCGCTCCGCCGGCACGAACGAGCCGATCTGTGCTAGGATCACCGCCAGGCCCGTCTGGCGGAGGATCGTCGACTTGCCCGCCATGTTCGGGCCGGTGAGCAACATCACGCGCGACGATTGATCGAGTTCGATGTCGTTCGGGATGAACTTGCCGGGCGGCAGCGAGCGTTCGACGACGGGGTGCCGGCACTGGTGGAGTTCCAGTGTCATGGACTCGTCGAGTTCCGGCCGCACGTACCGCTCGCGTATCGCCGCCTCCGCCAGGGAGGCGAACACGTCCAGGGATGCGAGAAGCCGTGCTGAAAGTTGGATTGCCGCCAGCCGTTGGCGTACCGCGTCTGCCAACAAGTCGAACAGTTCGCGTTCGCGTTCCAGGGCACGCTCTTCGGCCCCCAGCACTCTTGCCTCGTACTCTTTGAGTTCCGGCGTGACATACCGTTCGGCGTTGGTCAGTGTCTGGCGCCGTTCGTACTCGTCGGGCACTTCACCGCGATGAGCCTTCGAAACCTCCAGGTAGTATCCAAAGACCTTGTTGAATCCCACCTTGAGTGACGACACGCCGGTGCGTTCGCGTTCTCGAGCCTGAAGTTCGGCGATGAACTGCTTGCCGCCATCACGCATGTCACGGGCGTCGTCGAGGTCACGATCGGCTTGTGGGCGAATGCTGTCGGCCTGCCCGAGCACCGCCGGTGGATGGTCAATGACCATACGTGTCAGGTGTTCGGCGAGTTCACTGTGGAGCTCGAAAGTCCCTGCTAGGCGCTCGAGGCGCGAACTCCGTTCTCGATTGCTGAGTCCATCGAGGGCACTGAGGACGTCTGGGAGGCGACTTAGCGATTCACGAAGCCCCGCAAAGTCGCGCGGTGATCCTCGGCGTCCCGATGCCCGCCCCGCGAGACGCTCGAGGTCGCGAACGCCGTCGAGTGCCTCCCGCAGGCGTTCGCGACCTCGAGCGTCTCGCGTGAAGACGTCGACGGCGTCGTGTCGGTCGAGAATCGGTTCGATTTCACAGAGCGGGGCCAACAACCAACGCCGGAGAAGCCGGGCGCCCATCGGCGTCACGGTTCGATCCAACACGTCGAGCACCGTGCCACCCTGTTGTCCAGGAGCCAGCGGCTCTACGAGTTCGAGATTGCGACGGGTCATCTCGTCCAAGGGCATCGTGTTGCCGGCGCGCTGCATCGACGGGCGCGCTAGCGCCGGTAACCCACCGGGTTGGAGCTCGCCGATGTAACGCAGCAGGGCGCCGGCAGCCCCAACCGCCTCCTGATCGTCGTCTCGGATACCGAAGCCGTCGAGGCTCCCTAGCCCGAAGTGCGATGTGATTTCCGCCGCCCCGACCTCCGGTCGAAAGTCGGATTGGGGGCGTTCGGTTACCATCACGTCGCCGGGGTGGGGGGTGGCCGCAGCATCCACAGTGACGATCTCCCTCGGTGCATAACGTGCGAGCGCCGGTTCCAAGTCTTCGGGTGCCACGGCCTCGAGGAGGAACTCGCCGGTCGAGAGATCGATCGCGGCGAGGCCTACGACTTCACCGAGCAACACCGAAACCAGGAAGTTGTTTCGCGCGCTTTCGAGCCAGTCCTTGGAGATGATCGCCCCCGGCGTCACGGTCTCGACAACCGCGCGGCGGACGAGACCCTTGGCCTCCTTGGGATCTTCGATTTGTTCGCAGATCGCCACGCGGTGCCCCCGCTCGATCAGTCGTCGCAGGTAGTCGTCGGCGGCCTTCACCGGGAAGCCGGCGAGCGGTACGTCGCCAGCGCTCCCGTTGTTGCGGGATGTGAGCGTGAGTCCGAGTTCTTTCGACGCCAGATTGGCGTCGTCAAAAAACATCTCGTAAAAATCGCCCATGCGGAAGAATAGGATAGCGTCGGCATGTTGCGATTTGATCTCGCGATACTGCTGCATGAGCGGCGTTTCACCGCCTCGCGAAGCAGTACGGCTCATCTCTCTTCGACGATGAAAGGCGCTGTCCCCATCGCGGCCTTCAAACGATCGACCAGTTGCACGGCTTCGGCACGGGTGGCAAACCGTCCAACTCGGATCTTGTAGAGTCCGTCTTCAGTCACGATGTGCGTTTCGAATCCGTCAGCGGCCAGCCGTCGCATCACTTCGTCGGCAGCCAGGGCGTTTCCGACCGCGGCTACTTGGAGCGAATACACTACCAAAGCTGGTTGGCTGGTATCTCGGGCGGTGGAATCACTGACTTCGGCAAAGGCTGCGCACCGCTGACGGTAGTAGCGAATGCGACTGGCCAGTTCGACGTTTTGGGTGGCGGCGGCTTCTGCGCGGGCAAGATAGCGGCACCCGCTTTCCACATCGTTTTGTTCGAAGTAGGCGCGGCCAGCCCAGAACGCCGCGTCCGCGAGAATGTGGGATGAGGGATAGTCCTCCACGATGCGTTCCGCGGCCCGGCCTGCGGCGGCAACGTCACCGGTAGCGAAGGCCAATTGTGCGAGCCGCAACAGGGCCTGGTCGGCCCATTTGGACCGTGAGAACTCGATGCTCACGCGCCGGAGATACAGCATGGCACTGTCGGCGTTGCCAGCAACCCTGCCGGCCGTGTACAGGATTTCCGGGTAAAGAGAATCCGAAGTCGGCGTCATCGCCAACCGGCGGCGGATAATGGCCCGCGCCGAGTCGGCCTGCCCTTCGGACGCGAGCTGCACCGCCATCAGGAGTTCCGGATCACCTTGCATCGTGTCACGCGTCGCGGGCCCACCCTCCTGAGCGTAGAGTGACGGTGCGACCAAGCCAAGGATTGCCAAAACCGTAAGAAGTCTCATGCTGCCGCCTTCCGTCCTCCAAAGTTCAAGAGCACCCCCATGAGGATACCCCGCTCAGACGTCACCGTTGTGCTTTTCAGCGCCTTGTCGGCGTCGCGGGCCACGCGGATCGCCTCTCGTAGTTCTGCGGTCGTCCAGTGAGGTGCCGCATTCGCCCAGAGTTCTGATAGGACCTTCCAATCGCCAATACCGCGGGCTCCCGCCGTTCGCATCACTCCAAATACCGCCGATGGCAACCTGCGTGTTGGAGTTCCGGAATCGAGTAGGGATCGTGCGACTAGCACGCCAACCAGCGCGGTTCCCAACCGCATGGTCAATCGAACACCCGTGACACCCGAGCCACTGAGAACACCATCCAACATCGCTACCGCCGGACCGGTCTTGCGTCCAATGACGGCCGCGACCCAATCATCCACGGTCTCGCCAATCCGTACCCCTACCAGGTCTGCCACCATCTCGACCGTCACTGTTGCGCCGGGCTCGACCGCCCCACCGAGCTTGCCGAGTTCGGCGGTGAGGGTCATCAGGTTGTCTCCGACGGCTTGTTGCAGGAGCGTGGCACCATCGTCTTCGATGGTGAACCCACTATCGGATGCACGTCGCACGATCCACCGCTTCACGCGTTTGGCTCCTAGCGGTTCGATGGCAACCGTTAGGGCGGACTTCGCCAGCGCGTTGTTGGGTTTGCCATCGTCATTGTGCAACAGGATGAGGACGGTGGTTGGTGACGGTTGCTCCACATAGCGCTCGAGCACCTTCCACACCTTCGCGTTCTTGCGCCACTGCTCCAGGTACTTGAGATACACCACGCGCCGTTCGGCGAGCATTGGTGGCGTGTCCACCAGCGCGGTGAGGGTTTCGCCATCTAAATCGCCGGCCGCGCGCACATCGAAGTTGAAGTCTCGCGAGCCTTCGTCGACAGCGTGATCGATGATGTGTTTGGCGAGTTCATCCTTGAGGACGTCTTCCGAGCCCGTGAGATAGTAAACGGGTCTCAGTTTGCCGTCCCGGACTTCGCGGTAGATCGAGTCGAGGGTTGGTGAGGTCGCCATGGAATCTGGCGGAAGTTACCGATCTCGAATGTGGAGAGAAACCCTGGTCTAGCGCGTGAAAGCCGGCTTCATGATATACGGCTCCTCGTCCGCGCCGGGGGCCCGCCAATCGGCACCAAATGCCGGAACCGTGAAGGTTTCTTCGGGGGTGGCGAGCGCGGCAGGTTGCGCCGCAGTGCTCACCGGGAGAACCGGCGTGGTGGGCGGCGCGCTATCGATAACGATCGTCTGGACCTGCGGTTCAGGTGCGTCCCAGAGCACCAGGGCCACGGACGCAATGAGCACCAATGCCGCGAGGACGCCCGCATAGGTGGGCATCAGCGGGAGTTCTGGCCGACGCCCCGCCGCGATCCGCTCGCGGAGCTGTGCTTTCAGGGTGTTGGACGGCTCGATTTCACCCGAGTTCTGGAGGACGATGATGCCTCGGGCGATCCTAGCGTCATAGCCCTGGCATTGACGGCATACGGCAAGATGACCCTCCAAGCGCAGACGATCCTGCCCTTGAATGATGCCATCGCGGTAATCCGAGTACCGCTCGAGAAATTCGTTACAAGTGACTGAATAGGCCATCGTACCAAGCGCTACTACCGGTTTCGTGGAGCAAGGTTCCGTCAGAAGATGGCCCAGAACGACAACGAGCGCGACTCCTCTTGGAAGCCACGCTCGCCGGTCGGGTACCCGCTACTGCTGTGCCGTTTGCTTCTTACAATCGCGGGCCGATGATTTGGGCGAACCGATTGCGTGCCCGATTGAGGCGGCTTTTCACCGTCCCAAGGTTGCAACTCGTGATCTCGGCGATCTCTTCGTAGGTCTTCCCTTCCAGTTCACGCAGCACGAACACAACTCGGTGGTGTTCGGGGAGTTGTGCAACGGACTCCTGCACGAGTTCGCGGAGATGCCGCTTGTGGTACATGTCGTCCGGCTTGTTGTGCCGGTCTTCGAACTGAAGGGGTCGATGATCGGCCTCCCAGTTCTTCCGGATCGTCTGGAACAGCACGAGTGGGCTCCGGCTCCGGTTCCGCAGCTCGTTCTTGGCCAGGTTCGACGCGATCGTGTAGATCCACGTCGAGAACTTCCTGGACTGGTCGAAACGATGGAGATGCCGGTGGACCCGAATGAAGACCTCTTGCACGAGGTCTTCCGCTCGTTCCCGGTCTCCGATGGTTCGGAAAACGAAGTTGAGCAACCGTTTCTGATACCGTTCGACCAGGATGTCGAAACCACGGTAGCTCCCCGCCAGGTACGCCGCAACGACGCCCGAATCATCGATGTCGCTGAGGTGTTGGCGTTGGTCTAGTGCGGTCGGCGCCAGGGCCGGCCGCTGGATTGCTGGTACTGCTGACATGGTTTTGCTCCCGGGTCCGCTCCTAGAGCGGGTTCCCTCTGCTGACAGACAGGTTCGCTAGTCTCTCCTCCGATGGACTCCAGCCCCCTTGGCTCTCGACCCAGAAAGGCAGGAAGCATTCCCACTGTGTTCCAGCTCGCTTAGAGGGCTGGTAAGACCTTGTGACGAACTAACTTACGACATCGCAAAGGCTATGGTTTCAAGGGGTCAGGCGGCGCTACCTTGTCCTCGACAGAGGACACTGTCCTATCGGTTGAGCGTGAATCCGGCGACGTATAGCAGAGCCGTGATGCTCTTGGCGTCGACTATTTCCCCGTCGCGGATCATCTCCATGACCTTCGAGAGCGGCCTGGCCTCTACCTGAATGAACTCGTCAGCGGCGTGCTGAGGTTCCCCGGGGGTGATCCCCGTGGCCAGAAAGAGGTGGATCTTCTCGTCGGTGAACCCCGGAGTCGTAAACACCGTGGTCAGGTGCTCGAAGTGGTCGGCGGTTGCGCCGGTCTCCTCGGTGAGTTCACGCCTGGCGCAGGCTTCGGGGGCCTCCCCCGGTTCCAGCACGCCGGCGGGGATCTCCCAGATCATGCCGTTGGCGGCGTATCGGTACTGGTGGATGAGCAGGACCGCCGGATCAGTCGCATCGGCGTCGGTGACCAACGCCACGATTGCTGCGGCACCGGGGTGGCGGACCATCTCCAAATGCATCGTAGATCCATCGGGGGCACGCACGGTGTCCAGGTCGACATTGATGATGCGACCGTCGTACACGCGGGACGAATCGAGGGTACCCGCATCGCCCTCGGTCATGGAACGCGTCACGAACCCCGAGTGAACACGAGAAGCAGCTTTCCTTGAGGGAGGGCCGTGCTCGAATGGAAAGTCCAACCCATTCGATCGCGTTCGTTCAAGAGATCGTTGATGGATTCTTCGTCTTCGCGAGTTTGACCGTCGAGGCGGAGGATTACCGATTGGTATTCGGTCATGGGTCAAACATACGGGGAAGCGGCATTCGGGTGGTCGTTCGACTACCCGATTGCCCGATTACCCGATCGTACGGCCGCTACCATCGCCTCGACCCCCTCGACCGGCGTCTCCGGCAAGATCCCGTGCCCTAGGTTGAAGATGTGCCCTGGTCGGCCGCCGGCGCGGCGGAGGATATCCTCCACTCGGAGTTGGATATCGGCTGGGTCGGCGAACAGCACAGTGGGGTCCAGATTGCCTTGGATTCCGTGTCCCTCGAGTCGAGTCCAAGCTTCATCCAGTGGAATGCGCCAATCGACTCCCACGACGTCGCTGCCTGCGGACGCCATGTCCTCCAGGAGTGTTGCCGTGCCGGTGCCAAAGTGGATGGTTGGTGCGCCCGCGGCTCCGGCGATCTCGAGTACTCGTCGTGAATGCGGCAACACGAATGTGCGGTAGTCCGCGGGGGAGAGCGCGCCCACCCAACTGTCGAAAAGCTGCACAACGTCAGCCCCGGCCTTCACCTGTGCCGCCAGGTACTCTCCAATGATCTCCGCGAACTTTCCGAGTAGCGCGTGCCACAGGTCTGGTTCGCGATACATCAGTTGCTTGGTGCGAAGGAAATTGCGACTCGACCCGCCTTCGATCGCGTAGCTGGCCAACGTGAACGGCGCTCCCGCAAATCCAATCAGGGAAACGTGATCGTCGAGGGCGGCACGGGTGGCACTGAGGGCGTCCAGCACGTGACCGAGATCCGACTCGGCGTTGACGTCCGGGAGGTTAGCGACTTGTTCTTCCGTTCGTATGGGGTTGGAGATGACTGGACCTTCGCCCACCTGGAACGAGAGACCTAACCCCAAGGGCTCGAATGGAAGCAGGATGTCGGCAAAGATGATCGCGGCGTCGATGGGAAACCGGCGCACCGGTTGCAACGTGACTTCCGTCGCCAAATCGGGGTCGTGGCAGATTTCCAGGAGGGTCGCCTTGGCGCGGATCTCCCGATACTCCTCCAGGTAACGACCCGCTTGCCGCATGAACCACACAGGCGTGCGTTCGGTGGGTTCACAGCGACAGGCTTTGACGAGAAGCCGCTCGGACGATGTCGTATCAGTCATTGGGCGAACAACCGTTCGAGGGTCGAGATCAATCCGTCTTCGGTGAACTCCGCGGCCTCGGCGGTGACCTCGACGCCGAGTTCGCGGGCCGTGGCCGCAGTAACGGGGCCGATGCACACAACCGCTGCACCGGGCGGGATGTTGCCGCGCTCCAGAAACCCTCGGACAGTAGAGGAACTCGTGAACGTAACGGCATCGACGCTTTCGAGATCGGGTAGGGGGTCGGCCCTCGTGCACGTTCGATACGCCGCGATCTCCAACACCTCGGCCCCAGCTGCTCGGAGTCCCTCAGGGAGCGCCTCACGGGCGATGTCCGCCCGTGGCAAGAGAATCGACGCGCCCTGCACATTACCAATCTCTTCGAGAATCGACTCAGCGACGTACGACGATGGTACCAGGGTTGGTTCTAGGCCGTGGGCGGTGAGTTCCTCTGCCGTGGCGGGGCCGATCACGGCAATCTTGGGTCCCGTGATGTCCGACGTGCGGCGGAACACGGCCTCTACCCCGTTACGCGACGTAAACACGATCCAGTCGAACTCGCCGATACGTGCGAGCGCCTCGTCGAGTTCGACTGGATCGGTGAACTCGATCTCGATGGCCGGGGCCACGATCGGATCGGCACCACGCGCCCGGAGGCGATCCGCGAATGCTCGCGCATCCGCCTCCGGGCGCGTGATCACGATCCGGCGGTCTTGGAGCGGTGAGGTCACCATCCCAATATTGTACCAACACGGAGGCGTTTCTCGGAGTGTGAATGCGAATGTCGGAATCGAACGTTACGATGAGCGGCGCCGTGCGGCTGGTCCTGGGCTTGGCGACGCTCGTTTTTGCCGTGGCTGGGTTTGTGTTCGATCGGAACACGCAGCTGTTCGTTGCGGCCGGGGCGTGCGCTACGATGTGGTGGGCCTGGGATTTTCTGGTCGAGTTCGTATTCGAGCCCATCGAGGCCTTTGCCCACCATCTCTTACAGGGAGGGGCGGTGCAGGGTGACCCATCGGTTCACCGGCCGACGCTCGACGACACGGTTCGCCTACTCGAGAACCATCTTGCGAACCCAACGTCGGCCAAGGTGGACATCAACGCCGCCATCCGGCTCGAGGAGATCTATCGGACCGCCAAGAAGGACTCGGCCAAGGCCCAGGCCGTGATACGCACGGTGCGGGAACGGTACCCGGATGCCCCGGAACTCGAGCGGTTTGGAGACAGCGACGACGGATTGGCTGGGCTCGATAATCTGTAGCCAGCATCCGGCGACTGGTTTATAATTCCCGGCCCTTGGCCAGGTAGCTCAGTTGGTAGAGCAGCGGACTGAAAATCCGCGTGTCGGCAGTTCAATTCTGCCCCTGGCCACTCCGAGAGCCCCGTCACGACGGGGCTTTTCACTTTTTGGGACATCCGCATCAGGTGGCCCGAGACGAGGCAACTCGGCGCTGAGATGCGCCACCTTGGCCCCGATATGCCGCGACTTGGCTCCGAGCTGCCGCAAATGAAGCCCGAGTTGTCGTAAATGAAGCCCGAGTTGCGGCAAATGAAGCCCGATTTGCAGCAAATGAAGCCCGAGTTATGGCAACTAAGGCCCGATATGCGACAAATGAAGCCCGAGTTGCGGCAACTAAGGCCCGATATGCGACAAATGAAGCCCGAGTTGCGGCAACTGAACGCCGAGTTGCCCTGACTCGGCGCCGAGTCGCGGCATCTGAACGCCGAGTTGCGACAGATGAAGCGACGTAAAGGGTGCTACGGCGGCAGGTCGCAGGGGTGAGCTGGTGGGTGGTGGCCAGTCTCGGAGCCGTGGCCGTAGTCAGTGCCGTGGTCTTCGGGGTGGGCGGGTTTCTCTCGGGAGCAGTTCCCATGGGCGGGTTCGTAGGCTGGGCCGTCATCGGGGTCGTGTACGGGGCCATCACTGGGCTGGCGCTGCTGTGGCTGCTGTGCCGGCGTCCTTTAGCGTAGGGTACCGCAGTCCGCCTGCGGAGTGGCGGTTATCGGCATAGTTTGACACACCCATATGACGCTCGGCAGCGATACCCCTTCTCGCGACAGCCCGCGATCCGAAACTATTCTCATGGTGGAGGACGACTCCGCCCTTCGAGGTAGCATCGCCGAAGCCTTGCAGCGCATTGGCTACTCTGTGCTTGAGGCGGATAGGGCGGAGGATGGGTTGGAAACCTACGCGCGCGAGCGCCCCGATCTAGTTCTCCTCGACGTAGATCTCCCCGACAAATCTGGGCTCGACATTCTCGATGATCTACATGCGGATGGGGCCGTTGTCGTGTTCCTGACTGGTTCGGCAGACGTCGCTACGGCCGTTCAAGCGATGCAGCGTGGCGCGGAGAGTTACCTGACGAAGCCCATCGAATTCGCCCAACTCGCAGCCACCATTGCCCGAGGAGTGGAGAAGTCACGTCTGCGGCGCGAAGTCCGCCGCCTTCGCGGGCGTGCGACCGGTTCCCTGGTTGGTGCGCTCGGTATCTCTCGGGCCATGCAGGCACTCGAGCACGAGATAGCAATCGTGGCTGAGAGCCCCCGAACCACGGTACTCCTCACTGGCGAGAGTGGGACCGGCAAAGGTCGCGTGGCGGAGATGATCCACGCACGTTCGCCGCGCGCAAGCGGCCCGTTCGTCGGGATCAACTGCGGCGGCCTCTCGGTTACACTCCTCGATGACGATCTGTTCGGCCACGAGCGCGGGGCGTTCACTGATGCCAAAACCGCCAAGGCAGGGTTGCTCGAAGTGGCAGACGGCGGAACCCTCTTTCTAGACGAGATTGGCGACATGCCGCTCGACGTGCAACCCAAGCTCCTCACCTTTCTCGACTCGCGGCGGTTTCGTCGTCTCGGAGGCACTCGTGAGATTGCGGCGGACTTACGGATTGTCGCCGCTACGAATCGCGATCTCGATCAGGCGGTCGCCGAAAAAGTGTTCCGACAAGACCTCTATTACCGCATCGCGGTCTCGGTCATCCGTCTCCCCACCCTGCAGGAACGCACTCGCGACGACCGCCTGCATCTACTCCAACGCGTCCTCGCGGAGCTGAGCGACGAGGTCCCCGGAGCGCCCACCGAAGTCACCGGTGCCACGTTGGATCGTCTACTCGAGTACCCCTGGCCGGGCAACATCCGTGAGATGCGAAATGTGCTCGAGCGCGGCATGATCATGGCGCGCGGCGAGTCGGCCATCGCTCCCTATCACCTGCCGGTCGAGGTACGGGAAGCCAGGAGCATTGAGCGAAGAGCCAAACCGCGGCGGCTCATCGACGGGGAGCGTGAGCAGATCGTTCGCATGCTTCAGTATCACCGCGGGAACCGCACGCGAGCGGCGAGGGACCTCGGTGTTTCTCGCGTGACACTCCTCAAGAAGATCCGCAAATTCGGCCTCGAATAGGCCCCCTGCGCCTGTAAACTGTAAAGTTTCTTACCACTATCGGAATCGTCGACATCGCTTGTATGTAAGTGATTATATCACTTAGACATATGCTACTCATCCATCCAGGTCCACTGTAAACATTCTTTCCAGTTGCTCGGCAGGCGTGGATTTCGGCTACACGTTTTAAGCTGTTGTATGGCAGTATGTTACGAGCTTTCTCGCCGCTGGCACTGACGATGCCTCTCTACAGGGTTGCCGACGGAAACCACCGTTGGCGGAACCCGTCTGGAGAGGTCCATGCGTCGAGTCAGGGCGTTGATGGCAATGATGGTCTTGGGTGCTTCCTTCACGGCTCTCCCGACCGCAATTCAAGCCCAGCAAAAGCAAAGTGTGGTTCGGGTGTCGGCAACGGTCGTGAACAGTGTCCTGTCCATCCCAGCGATGGACAGTTTGATCTCACGCGCCGCCCGGGACTCGGTCGCCCAACCACAAGCGGCTCATTCCGTCGTGTGGGTAGTCGTTGAGGACGCATCTGTGCCTGCGCTGATTGAACGTGTCGCGTCGCCATCGCTGCCGGCTGGACGGGTACGTAGAGTGACGATCGAGTATATCAATTAGAGGGACTGCGGTGGTTTCGGGCCCGCCGTCAGAATACTATCAGGAGCGAGAACGGGAGCCTTTGTGAGTCATCATGGGGCCGTTCGATCCAGAATTTCTCATCGTTTACCCTGGCGTGAGCAAGAGGACAAAAATGGGTAGCCGTAAAACAGCCTTGGCCGTCGCTAGTCTGGGAGTACTCCTCGCGCTCGTTGCTGGTCCATTGGAAGCACAGGAAGTCGAACGGCGTAGAGGGTTCTGGGTCAGCGTCGGCCTGGGAGCCGGCGTGAGCTCAGCCGACGTGGTGGCGGATGAGTCGCATTGGGGTGGTGCCGGGTATCTCCGAGCGGGAGGTGCGCCCGACGGTCACGTCGTTCTGGGCACCGAGTTCATCGGGTGGGTCACCGGACAAGACGACGTGTACACGAGCCGGGGCGCCGTCACGCTCTTCGTGCAGTATTACCCCAGCGCGACCGGTGGACTGTTCTTCAAGGGTGGCCTGGGTAGCGCCGGCGCTGCTGTCACGACCGACTTGAATCCGGGCAAGTTCGTGACCAGCACCGACGGTTTCGGCATGACATTGGGTAGCGGCTACGAGTTTCGCTTGTCCGGCGCCGCGTCGTTCACAGTCAACGCAGACTGGGTTTTGCAGGTGCTCGACGACCAGGCCGGTGGGTCCGTTAGTTCCTCGCTGTTCTTGTTTACCGTGGGCCTGACGTTTCCCAGAATCGGGTGAGCGTGTCCGATAGAGAACTCGGCCTCGACCGCGCGATAACCCGTCGCGATTTCGTCTATGGGTCCTCGCTGATCGTTGGAGGTGCCATAGCGGGCTGCCGCCCGAACGAACCAGCGCAAGACGCGACTGGTGGGGGTTACGTCTTTGACGTGGACGCCGCGTGGTACGGTCCCGGTGGTGTCGGAGATTACGCGGCGTCGCATGGAAATACCCCGGCAGTGCTCGAAGCAGCACATGCGATTCGCACCGGGCAGTTCACGGCTCCGCCGTCGAACGCCGTCGATACCGGCGAAGAGTACGACCTCGTCGTGGTGGGCGGGGGTATATCCGGACTCTCGGCGGCGCATCACTTTCGTCGGCTCCACCCGTCGGGCCGCGTGCTGATCCTGGACAACCACCCTATCTTCGGCGGCGAAGCCAAACGGAATGATTTCGACGTGGGGGGCGTGCGCGTATCGGGGCCCCAGGGGTCGAACGACTGCGGTGTGACGCCGGCGACTGGAAACCCGGACGACTACTTCACGGCCTTGGGCATTCCAAGAGACCTGCAGTACGCCGAACCCGGCGGCGGTGCGGCCGGCATGCGGATTCCGACCGATAACTACGGGTTCCTATACTGGCAACACGACCAGTTCGATGTCGGGCACTTTTTCCGCGACAATGATCCGGTCTGGGTGAAGGACTTGTGGCGATCGGGTCTCCAGTCTTCTCCATGGAGTCCGGAAGCGCAGCGCGCCTTCGCCACAATTCGTGACATCGATGCCGCCACCAAGACCGATGGCGACCTTCGCACGTGGCTCGATTCGATGACGGTCAAGCAGTACTACGAAGGTGAACTCGGATTGCCGCCTGAGGTCTCCACCTACATCGATCCCCTGCTCGCCAGCATAATCGGGTTGGGTTGCGACGTCACCAGTGCGTGGTGGGGGCGTCACTTCGAGCTTCCCGGATTCATGAAGCCCGACCGATACGAGGAGATCACATTCCACTCCTTTCCCGGTGGCAATGCGGGCATCGCTCGGCATTTTCTGAATCACCTGATTCCTCGGGGGATCGCAGGAGCCGGCGCGTTCGAGGACGTGTTGTTTGGGCCGATCGCCTTCGATCAACTGGATCTGCCGACCAACCCAGCCCGCATTCGGCTCGGCGCGACCGTGGTGCGAGTGGAACACGAGGGCGTAATGGCCGACTCGGAACGCGTCCGCGTGACGTACACGCGAAAGGGCGAGGTCCACCAACTGCGAGCCAAGGCTGTGGTCATGGCCTCTGGCGGCTGGGTGAACCGTCATGTCATTCGGGATTTGCCCGCCGGACATCGTAGCGCGTACGAGTCGTTCAGTCATTCCGCGGTGCTGGTCGCGAATGTCGCCCTGACGAATTGGAGATTCCTCGAGCGGCTGGGCGTCGCTGCCGCTATTTGGTCCGGCGGTTTCGGTTTCTCGTGCAATATCCGCCGACCAATGATGGTCGGCGGGAAGTCGCAACCGCTCCACCCAGACCAACCGATCGTGATGACGTTCTACGCCCCGATCTTTAAGCCTGGGCTTGCACTAAGAGATCAGGGAGTCGTGGGAAGAGCCGAGCTACTCGGTACTTCCTTCGCCGAGTACGAGCGACAGATCAGGGAGCAGATGGCAACGATGTTTGCGGACGGAGGATTCAACCCGGCCACCGACATCGCGGGCATCATTCTCAACCGATGGGGTCACGCCTACGTGAATCCGGGGCCTGGGTTCATGTTCGGAACTGCAGGTGCGCCGGCACCTTCTGATGTGATCCGCGAGCCGGTCGGACGCATAGCTATTGGGCACTCGGAACTGCGTGGCCATCAGAACTGGACCGGAGCCGCCGGTGAGGGCCGACGCGCGGTTGAAGCGTTACTCGACCGACACTTCTAACGTGCTACCCGCCATCCGTCCGGTCACAACGGATAGCCGCGCACAAGGGCGACAGTTATTCTAAGGGATGAACCTGACCGTGCAGCGACGACCATGACGAGTGGACCAACCGGGCAGCGCCGTGGAATGGACGACCGTCGAACCGGCATGCCACGGCGGCGTCCTGAGGATCGTCGGGGCGGTGTGGAGTCGCATCGCTGGACCGGTCAGAGCCGTCGCACTATGGATCGGCGAGCGGGGAATCGACGCCGTCTTTTCGACCGGCGCCAAGCCCGCCGTCGAGATTCGATGTCACCGTTTACAGCGGAAGAGGTGGACCGGATTCAACGGATGTTCACCCTGGTCGGCGTTACCAAAACCTGTCCTGCATGTAATGGGTCGTTCACGCTGGGACCGCCGCGCCGAAGAAATGCTGATACACTGCGACGGGTGTCCTGTGGGGGCTGCGGACGCGCTACTGTAGTTACCAACAGCCACTCTGTCCGAATACTCATCGTCGAACCCGTGGAAGCCGCTCGGGCGAGTGTTTGCCCGATGCTCCGCGATGCCGGCCATGAGGTCAATGAGACCATCGACATCGCAGGGGGACTCGCATCCTACCGGGCCATGCCGTCAGACGTCGTGATCGTCGATGTCTCGGAGGGTACTGGGCTAAACGGCCCCAGGTTTATCAGCAGGTTGCGCGACGAATTTCCCACGGCGGCCGTGGTCGCGCTCTCGCGACGCGCCTCGTATGGGGTCGGAGATCGCTCTTCGGTTGCCAGTTACCTTGGCGCGGTCACCGTACGGCGGATGCCGTGCTCTCCCGCAGAGATGCTGGAAGCGGTCGAGACGGCGCGTAAGACCGAGATCTAAAGTCGCGAGGCTACGATTCGACGTGCAGCCGAAGTTGCGTGAGACTCAAGTGACTCGTCGACTCTGTCCGGATCGCCGATCGGTTCCACTCCGGCGTTCAAAATCGCGCCGTTCCGCACCACTCCGGCGTTCAGCCGCTTTCGAAGTAGGCCGGCTTCGCCGCTCGTCGTGGCGCTTTTTTTGTCCGCTACGCCGGTCGATGCGAATGCCGCTGGTGTTTCCGAATCGCCGTCGCTCGAACCCCCGTCGGTTGTCAACGCCTTCGAACAGGTTCATCACATCTGAAAGGTTGGGCGAAAACGCACGCGTTCACAACGTCCTTTCGATGCGGTCGACATCAAAATGTTGTCGTGACGCCGGCTAGGATACGCCGTCCAATTACCGAGCCCCCGTACATCTGGAAGCGCTGCTGGTCCAAGATGTTCAGCCCGCTCAGGAACACCCGTACGTTGTTGTTGATCACGTATCCCAGATTCATGTCGAACGTTTGGCGCGAGGGAACCCAGCCTAGGAACACACCCGCCACCCACTCGTGTCCGGTCGAAAACCGGAACGTGATGCTCCCGTCAAAGCCCTGCCGCCCTTGGTACATGACACCGAGACTTCCGCGGTGGCTGGGGCTATTGGGGATGAGGTCGTCGATCGGTGCTTCGCGCACGAGGACCTTGATGTAGCCATAGGAAGCGTCTACGCGCCATTCGTCGCTCACCCGTGCGCCGATCCCGAATTCAGCGCCATACTCCAACACCCGCCCGGCGTTCGCATACGACACGACTGCGGTTCGGCTTCCGGTGGGCAGCGTGGCGAGGAACGGTGACAACTGGCGATCGATTGCTCCGTAACCAACCCTGAGCGTGCCCAATTGGGAGCGCAACGCCGCTGCCTCGGCTGGGGTCAACTGGCTCTGTGATTCCAGCAGGTCGATCCGGTCTGAAACGTCATCGAAATTTTGGGGGACGTTAACCTCGTCCGTCAGGCTGTAGCAGGGGAACTGAGGGTTCACGCAGGGGAGGAGGTCGGTGACAAAGTTCTTGATCTCCCCAAAGAACAGGTCAACGCTTGCAAACACCCCGTCGCTCAAATCTCCCTTATAGCCAAGCTCCCAGGTATCGATCGTCTCCACCGTCAACTCGTCATTCCCGAGGGCCCGCGCAAAGGTCAACGAATCAAACGTCCACGGAATCGTGGTGGGCAGGTTGAGGTCGCTGAACCCAGGGTTCGCGTCGAGTCCGGTGAAGTATTCCTCGATACCGTTTTCGACTGCCCAGGGTACAGCCGAAGGCGCACTCGCCGGCGCGACCAGAAACCACTCGGAGTAATTGGGAGTCTGAAATGCGTGGTTAAAGGTCAAGCGGAACGCATGGCGTTCGTTGGGGCTGTAGACGATGCCGGCCTTTGGCGAAAACTGGGCATCGTATAGGTTGCTGTTGTCATACCGCGCCGCACCGACCAAGCGAAGCTTCGGGGTGATGCGATACTCCACCTGCCCATAGGCGGAGTACATGTAGTCGCTCCGATCGTCGTTCACCGGTGCCATCAGTGTCCCGGCGGTGTTCATGCGGACGTTTCGATAGGATCCGCCGATGACGACCCGTCCGCGCTCGCTGGCGAAGTCCTGGTTCGCCTGCCCCTCCACGTGATAGAGCCCGGACGTTTCGCGAAACTCGGTTCCCGAACCCAGCGTGACTTGTGAATCGGGGGTCGTCCGGCCCGAATACCACGCCGTGAGGTTGAATCGATCTGCCGCCCATGCGGCACGCACCCATGGTCGGCGGCTATCCTTGATCTGCACCCGCCCGAGTCCCGTCACCACGACCCCGTTGGTCGCTTGGGCGTATCCACCATCGAGCGTCAGAACGGACCCGCCGTCCATGTAGTAGTCCAACCGACCCGAACCAATAATGTTTGTCAGAGCGTCCGGGGCTCCGATCGCGGAGTTGGTACCGGGTTCCAGGGTCTGTCCGGTGAGCGGTCGTACTTCTTCGATCCCCGCCTCATTTTGGTTTGGAATGCTCGAGTCGGTCGCCGCGGAATATTCGTTGATGAGGTCAGTTCCGTCGAAACGCGTGCGCGCTTTGGACCACGTGTTGAGCCGTTGGTATCCAAGATTGACGCGATACCCAAACCGTCCGCCCGCAAACACTCCCGCGTGGCGAAGGTCGGCCCGTAATGTCGTGCCGGTCGAATCCGGCAGTACCCGACTTGGCATTGCACCACCCGAGACCGTCAGCTTTGTCCCAATGACATCGCGGGCGGCGGGCGTGGTCAACGCAAGCACACCACTAAACGCGTTCGCACCGTACAATGCCGATCCAGGACCCCGGACCATCTCCATGCTCTGAAGGTCTTCGGTGGGTATTGCGAGGGCGTTCCACTCTTGCGCACCCAAGAACGCTACGGCAAGGTCCCGCCCATCCTGGAGCACGAGGACTCGCCGGTTGAGCGTGGTGTTGAATCCGCGGGCGTTGACATTGTAGTCGGCCATTCCGCTTTGCACGACGTCAACACCGGGAACGGCAGCCACGGCTCGCGGCGCCTGTCCGGTTGCGGATACGTCGCGGGTGATAACCGGATTGATGACCGTCACTGCTGCGGGAGCTTCTACCACGCGCTCCGGCGCCCGTGAGACTCCGCTCACGACTAATTCGCCGAGCGTGATCGGTTGTTCGGCGAGCACGACATCCAGCGTCGTGCGTTGGTCCGCGACTACAGTCACCGCCCGTTCGCTCGGACGTTGGCCAAGCTGGCGGAACAAGAGGGTCTGAGGCCCAGCCGGCACGCGCTGTAGTGTATACCTGCCATCGGTACCGGTGATGGTGCTGACGTTGGTCCCCTCGACCGACACGTTGATGGTCGCCAACGGCGACCCGTCTCGCTCGCGAGTTACCTGCCCCACGACGGTGCCGGTTTGTTGCGCGCTGAGGCTCGGACAGAGCAGAAGTGCCAGCGCTACGCTCGCCAGGCTCCACAGATGCTTGACTCTCCACTTCATCGCCGTACCCCCAGGGACTGGATTACAGAGCCGTTACATAGGCCGAAGATGCACCGTTTTCTCGAATACCGCGACCCAGGCGGGAACATGGACCAGCTTAGGCGGTTACACTAGCATCCCCCCTCCCAGGAGCCTCCATGAATCGTGTTCGTCAGGGAATGATGCTGGTTGCGGCAGCCACGTTCGCCCTTGCCTCTTGTGCCGGAGACGCTGCCACAGGCAACAACGGGAACGGTGGCGGTGGTGGCGGCGGTGGCGGCGGTGGGACCCCAACGCTAGCGGCCAATGTTCAACCGATTTTCAACACGAACTGCGCGGTATCCGGCTGCCACGCGGGCACGAGTCCGCAACAGGGTCAGAACCTGAGTGCGGGGGTATCGTTTTCGAACATCGTAGGTGTGGCCTCCAATGAATCGGCGCTCCTCCGGGTCAAGGCGGGTGATCCGGACTCGAGCTACCTCGTTCACAAAATTCAGGGTACCCAGGGCACCGTTGGTGGGTCGGGTGGACAGATGCCGTTGGGACGGTCCCCACTCTCTCAGGACAACATCGACATCATCCGGGACTGGATTGCGGCCGGGGCCTTGAACAACTGACCTCGACCCCGAAAGTTGAGGGACCATGAAACACATCTTCCTGCTGACCGCCACGGCCGCGGTGGTGCTTGTTGGATCTCCGCTCCACGGAGCCGACGAGCCCTATCTCGCGCTGCTGACCGGATTCAAGTGCTCCCAATGCCACGTCAACCGGACCGGTGGCGGTGGGAGGAACGCGTTCGGGAGCGTGTGGGCGCAGACCGAGTTGCCGATCAAATCGTTCGATGTGCGGAGCCGCAACCTCTCCGATTGGATCGCGATAGGGTTCGACGTCCGGGCCCGTTTTGGGGCGGCCGTGCAGACGGCCGAGCCGCAAACGCAATTCGAAATTCCCGAAGCCCAAGTGCAACTCGAGGCTCAGATGATTCCTCGATTGCTGACACTCTATCTGGACCAGACCGTTGGACCGGAGCAAGCGTTCACGCGTGAAGCGTTCGTGATGATGCAGTGGAAGCCGGCGAACGGGTACGCTAAGGCGGGCAAGATGCTGTTGCCGTATGGCTGGCGGTTGTGGGACGACCTTGCCTTCATCCGTTCGGAGACCGGTTTCACGTTTGGCGCCCCGGACATCGGGGTCGAGGTCGGTATCGAACCGGGGCCGCTGTCGTGGGTGATGGCATTGACGAACGGATCCTCCGGTGGCAGCGAAGGCGACAACGGAAAAATGATCACGGGCCAAGCCGTGCTGGTCTATCCCGCGTTTCGCATCGGTGCTTCGGGGTCGCACAATTCCCAATCCACGTTGACGCGCGATCTATTTGGAGGTTTTGGTGGATTCAGCGTCGGACCGATTGCGGTGCTCGGTGAAGCTGATTGGATTAGCGAGAAGGCCACGGCCAACCGAGATCAGTTTGCTGCTTACGCGGAGGGAAATGTCCTCGCAACGCGCGGGGTCAATGCGAAGGTGACCTACGGGTACTTCGATCCTGACCTCGATGTCGATGGGGACCAGCGCACGCGCATGCGGTTCGGCTTGGAGGTCTTTCCTGTCAACGCGCTGCAGCTCTCGGCTTTCTATGTGTGGCGGGATGCGCCGCCGTCGGTCGAGCAAACGGACTTGGTAACACTGGAACTACACTTCCACTTCTAGGCTTCCAGGCGCGAAAAGTCACGGGGACCCTATTCTGCGTCCCCGGTGGGTTTTACCTTAAGTGTTCAAAATTATGGGCGAACCCCACTTGACCCCATTCCTACTCGGCGGGGCGGCGCTGGCGTCGCTCGTGAGCGGTGTTCTCGCCCTACGGCTGGGGGCGCAAGGAACGCGACGTTGGCTCTTTGTTGGTGTTGCCTTCACCGGCACTGCGGTGGCGCTCGCGATGATCGTCTTGGCAGGAGACACCACACCGTTCGCGGCAGGTCTGCTCGCCGCCTCGTTCACTACGGCTGCGGTCGCCGTTTCTCCATTCCGAATGTTCCGTGGGGCTTTTCGTTCCGCGCCATCGACCGGCGGGTCGGGGTCTTCCGCGTCGGGCGAGCGGAGGTTCCGCCGGTTGGTGGAACATGCATGGGACGCGTTCGTTCTTGTCGAGGCAGACGGAACGATCAATTTTGCCTCCGCGTCGTTACGCCGTCTCTTGGGCTACAGTGCAGACGATGTGCTCGGTCGTTCGATTTTCGATGCTGTTTACCACGAGGACGTCGCAGAGGCGCAGGTGGCGTTACACGACATTCTGAAGCAGCCTGGAACACAATCCTTCCATGAGTTTCGCGCCACACATGGTGACGGGTCGGTTTGTTGGTTGGAAGTGACGGGAACGAATCTCATTGACGACGCCAGTGTCCGAGCGGTGATCGTCAATATGCGCGATGTTACCGACCGCAAGGATGCCGAGGAAGCGTTGGTACGCTCGGAGGAGGGGTATCGCGGGCTCGTCGAGCACGCGATCTACGGCGTATACCGGTCGGACTTAGGTGGACGTTTCCTGGCCGTCAATCCTGCGTTGGTCAAGATGCTGGGGTACCCGTCGAAAGAAGAGCTGCTGGCGGTCGATGTAGCAACGGAGGTATACGTCGATCCGGCGCAGCGACAGGCGCTCCTCGAACGATACCGGGATGCCGATCGAATCAAGGGCGTCGAGGTCGAATGGCAGCGGCGCGACGGTTCTCATCTGTTGGTGTGGTTGAGTGGCCGCGCTCTGCGTGATGACCGAGGCCGGTTGCACGCGTTCGAGATGATCGCGGAGGATGTGACCGAACGACGAACATTGGAGGCCCAGCTCAGGCAGGCGCAAAAGATGGAGGCGATTGGCCAACTCGCCGGTGGCATCGCACACGACTTCAACAACCTCCTCACGGTGATATTGGCCAATGCCGATATAATCGAGATCACGGTTGGTGAGGGGGGTAATCCGGTCCGTGAAGAACTCGACGACCTGCGTCAATCGGCACAGCATGGTCGGGACCTCGTCAAGAAACTGCTGGGGTACGGTCGCCGTGACATGCTCGAGGTGCGTCCGATCAACCTCGCAGGGTTGGTCCAGGATTTGGTGCCAACACTCAAACGTGTGCTGCCGGCATCGATCCAAGTCCGGTTTTCTTCGAGTATCAGCGAAGCGGTTATCGAGGCAGATGGCGGCGCCATTCAACAGATCTTGTTCAATCTCGCGACGAACGCCCGGGATGCGATGGAGGGTGGCGGGACGATCCACATGGAGCTCAGCATAGTGCGCAGTAGCGCGCACACCGCGCTCACGAGATGGCGTGCGCACGGTGAGTATGTGCGGTTGGCTGTGTCGGATACCGGGCACGGAATGGATCCGGACACCAAAGCCAAGGTATTCGATCCATTTTTTACGACCAAGCCTCCCGGTGTTGGCACCGGACTGGGCATGGCCATGATCTACGGTCTGGTGAAGCAGCAGGAAGGGTTCATCGACATCCAAACAGAAGTTGGCCAGGGTACTACCGTCGAACTGTTGTTCCCGCAGGTCGCCGGCTCTGCTGAAGTGGCCCAGCCTGAAGCGGCTCCACCTATCGCAACTGAGGGCACTGAGACGATTCTCGTGGTTGAAGACGAGGGCGCCATCCGCCGTTCAGTCAAGCGCTTGTTGGAAAGAAAAGGCTACCGTGTATTGCTTGCCCAGGATGGGCAGGAAGCGCTCGAGGTTTTCGAGCGGAAGCAGGATCCGATCCACCTGGTGGTCTCGGATATCGTGATGCCAAGAATGAATGGCTTTGAACTTTTTGAGGCCGTGCGCGCCAGCGGGGAAAAGGTGCGCTTCCTCTTTACTTCTGGGTATGCTACACCGGACATTAAGCGCAGGGCCCGCAAGGCTTCGCAAACGTTCCTACAAAAGCCGTGGGACGTAAATGTTTTCCTGCGACATGTACGAGAACTCCTGGATAGTGACGCAACGGAAAACGTGACCGCTGACACATAGAGAAGGAGTGGTTGGATGAGCAGTGACATTCAGGTGCCGTTCGCCATCAACGAGCCCGTTTCTTCGTTCGCACCGGGCACCGAGGAGCGTGAATCTCTCAAGCGAACCGTCGACGAACTAGCTGGGAAAGAAATCGAGATCCCCCTTATCATCGGCGGGAAGGAAGTTCGAACCGGGACCACCGCCAAATCGGTGATACCTCATGCGCACAGCCACGTATTGGCCACGTGGCACAAGGCCGGCAAGGCGGAAACCGAACAGGCCATCAAAGCAGCCGCGGTCGCCTACAAGGAGTGGTCGCATTGGCCTTGGGAGGAACGCGCTGCGGTGTTTCTCCGAGCGGCGGAACTGCTAGCGACTACCTGGCGCGACAGGGTCAACGCGGCCACGATGTTGGCCCAGAGCAAGACCTCACATCAGGCCGAAATCGATGCCGCGTGCGAGTTGATCGACTTCTGGCGGTTCAACATCCAATTCGGCGAGCGCTTGTACGAAGACCAGCCGCTCACGGGCCCGGGCATATGGAACCGGTCCGAATACCGGCCCCTCGAGGGGTTCGTCTACGCCATCACGCCGTTCAACTTCACGTCAATTGCCGGCAATCTGCCCACTGCGCCTGTCTTGATGGGCAACGTGGCCATTTGGAAACCGGCAAGTTCGGCGGTCTATTCGTCCTACTACCTGGCCCGGCTGTTGGAAGAAGCCGGGCTGCCGCCTGGGGTCGTCAACTTCCTCCCTGGGACCGCTCGGGACATCTCCGAGGTGGCCTTGAATCACCCCGACCTGGCCGGTATCCACTTCACCGGATCGACCGAGGTCTTCCATACACTGTGGAAGACCGTGGGCGCCAACATCGCTGGCTACAAGTCGTACCCACGGGTTGTCGGAGAGACGGGCGGCAAGAACTTCATCATTGCCCATCCCAGCTCCGAAGATGATGTCGACGCCTTGTTGACCGCGATCATCCGGGGGTCGTTCGAGTACCAGGGTCAGAAATGCTCGGCCGCGTCGCGGCTCTACATTCCCGACAACATCTGGCCATTGCTGAAAGACCGCCTGATTGCCGAGGTCGAAGACATTCGCATGGGGGATACGGCAGACTTCCGCAACTTCATGGGTGCCATCATCGACAAACCGGCCTATACCGGCATCAAGAAGTACATCGATGGCGCTAGGTCGTCGAACGATGCCGAAATCCTCGTGGGCGGCGAATGTGACGACTCGGAAGGGTTCTTCATTCGTCCCACCGTCATCGAAGCCAAGAAGGCTGACTACACGACGATGTGCGAGGAGATCTTCGGCCCAGTCGTGACGCTGTATGTGTATCCCGAATCCAAGTGGGACGAAACACTCGAGACGCTCGACAAGACGTCTCCGTACGCTCTGACTGGGGCGGTGTTTTCACGCGATCGCCAGGCCGTGCAGCAGGCCTTGCGCGTATTGCGCCACGCGGCGGGGAACTTCTACATCAACGACAAGCCGACCGGAGCCGTCGTTGGCCAACAACCATTCGGCGGGAGCCGCGCCTCCGGGACGAACGACAAGGCTGGTTCCATGTCCAACTTGATGCGTTGGGTATCACCCAGGACGATAAAAGAGACTTTTGTCCCACCCACAGATTACCGCTATCCCTATATGGAAGGGGCCTGACTGTGACCTGTGACCTTGCTCTCTAGGCCGGTTTTATAGACCTTGGGCTGTATGCAAGGACTGAATAGAATGCGCCGCAACTTATTGCTGTTCATTGGGTTGAACGCTGTAGCTGCTACGGGTTGCGATTTCGATACCCTGACCGAAGCCGAGGATCAGCTGCGGCGCGGGCCCTTGCGTGAGTACGAATTTGCCTTGCCCGTGGTGCAGGACACCTTCGTGCTCAGCGACGTATTCGATTCGCTGGATGTTGGGATCGATACACTCCCCAGTGGGCTCTTGGCCGTGGTGCCTGACACGGTCAGTTTCGCTCTGTTCATTCCCGTCTCGATTCCCAGTATCGTGGTCGACACGGTCGTGACTATCGCCCCCCTTTGGGAGACCGTGGACTCTGCGATGCTCAATCTCGGAGATTTCACCGACGTGCTGGCCTCCGCAACGCTCAATACTGCGCTAGTTGGTCTCAACTTCTCCAATACGGCTGACGCCCCCGTCGAGTTGGTGAATTTTCAACTCGGAGTGGTGCCCGTCATTGGTGGCTCGTTGGATTCGGTCGGGGGCCAACCGGCATTCGTGACGGACGGTGGTGGTATGCCGATCGTGATCGATGTGGTGGACCCCGGGAGTACCGTGTTCGCGTTGGGTCGGATGCAAACTGGCAAGGTGGATTCTCTTCAGGCCGCGCCTCTCGTTGACGCCTTGATCGATAGGGTGCTGGCCGGTGACACGGTCGCCCTCGTGGGCATCGGCGACATCCACATCGGCGATGGTACGGTTGTCACGGTGAACGCTGGGGATTTCCTGGCCCTGAGCGTCGTCCCGATCATTGGGCTCGATCTGACCCTCGGCCTGGGTGGTGCCGGCATTTCTCTTCCCACCCTGTCCGAGAGTGGACTGGATTTGGATCCTGTGATCGCGGCCGATCTGACCAACAACGTACTCGACTCGGTGGGGCTGGAACTCGTGGTAGACAATGGCGTCGCGTTCGGTCTGCAGGTT
>JBDHLU010000003.1:0-72138 GCA_039656555.1 Gemmatimonadota bacterium
ATCGGTAACGTGGAACGACCGTTGGCGTCAGAACATGACGTTGCACGTTGCTGTCCAGCGGGAGGAGTCCATGGCCCAAGTGAACAACAACAACATCTGGGGCACGGATATTCTGATGCCTAACCCACCGGTCGATGAGGCGACATACCTCCGATACGGCTTGAGCCGTGACGACCGGATCGGAGGCGTGTCGATCAAGACCGGCGTTGAACTCGTTACCGACATGACACGATCTGCGGGCCGGGGCTGGGCTGGAGTCGAGGTTCCGTTCACAGTCGCCAGTCGAACCGGGCGCCTCGTTGTGAGGGGTGGCGTGACGCGTGGCGCAGATCTGCCGCAGGTATTGCTACGAGTCGGGGGACCACAGACAGTGCGGGGATACCCCTACGGGATCCGCGTCGGTAAGGAGTTCTGGTCGGCTCAGTTGGACTATGCCTTGTTCAGCCGTGGCTTTTGGACGCCGGTCGTGTTCGCCGATGTGGGTGACACGTTCAGCAACGATCCACTGGTCGGCGTCGGCGCGGGCGTGTCACTCCTGGGCGGGCTGGTTCGCGCCAACCTCTCGAAGGGAGTTCACCCTGACGGCGATTTCCGGTTCGATCTTCTCTTTAGAGCCTATCGCTAAACCACGGCAACCCTCCTACGTTGTTCCTTACATGAAGCGACCTTTTTTTGTGGACGAGTACGTTCGATGGTCAGATGTCGATTACGCCGGCATCATCTTCTACGGGGCCTATGTGGGGTTCTTCGAGATTGCAGAAACCGAACTGTTCCGCGATGCGGGGATGCCGTATGGAGAGGTGTTCGATCGATTCGATATGTGGTTGCCTCGTGCCCACCTAAGTTGCGATTTCAGCTACCCGGCTCGCTTGGATGACCAACTACGTGTGGCCGTGTACATCTCGCATTTTGGGCGCAGCTCCATTCGAATCCACTTCGACGTGGTGCATCGTAGCACCGGGGTCCTCGCTGCATCGGCACACGAGGTTCTCGTGTGTACCGATCGGGAGACATTGCGACCACGCCCGATCCCGCCGGGATTCCGCAAATTGCTCGAACCATATCACATGACCACGGAAGAAGCGCGGCAGGCCCTCGATATCTCAGAGGCCAAGTGATCAGAATTCTGCTCATGGGATTCTGGGGTGTTCTCCTTGCATGTGGGGGAGACGGGCCCGCCCAGCTAGGGGAACTCAACGAAGCGGAAGTCTTGGCTTGGGATTCGACACTCCGCGATACGTCGACGATCCTGGAAGTCGAGCTACCTCGGAGAGGCGAGCTGTCGTTGTTCGGGGTGGGCAGCCAGGATTTTCGGGGGCGTTTCCGTGCGGCGGCAAGCCTCTGCGAGGACTTGCGGTTCCTGGAATTGACGGTTCGCACTGACAGCCTCGATACCATCATGGTCTTCCATCTTCCCGAATCGGAGGAGGCTGTTGCCGGCCCGTACGTGGTTTCATCACCAATGGAGGATTACTTCAAGGTAGGGTCGGTGCGCGTGGGGTTGCAGCTTCTCAGAGGCCGTACCGGGTGGGTATTCCGTGGCATCGCAGGGTCGGTGGAACTGACGGACTGGGGCTCCCGGATCAGCGGTACCTTCGCCGCCACGATGAAGGAGGCCGCAACGGAACAGATAACGAAGATCAGAGGCCAGTTCGAGAGCGTTCGTGTTCTCACAGCCGACGAGGACGAATGCGCGGTTACCGCCTCCGCCTTCGTGAATCCCGATTCAGCTGCTGCCGAGCCCGATTCGGCGGTGGATCCCGTTGTTCCGGTGCCTGGAGGTTAAACTTCGTTCCATGAATGACCTCTACTTCCGAAAGGGCTTCGGCCTCAAGCACGAGGTGGCCGATTCTCTCGGTGACGATTATCACAGCAGTATCGTCGACCGTCTTCGCGAGCATGATTCGAGCACCACTGCAGGTGGCCTGACCATCCGACTCGCCAAGGAATTTGGGTTCTGCTACGGCGTCGATCGAGCTGTCGAGTATGCCTACCAGAGTCGGGAAAAGTTCCCCGACAAGAGGATCTTCCTAGTTGGTGAGATCATCCACAATCCGCACGTCAACGAGAAGATGGAGCGGATGGGAATCAAGATCATCCAACCCGGCAGCGACGGCATCTTCGACTTCAGCCACATCCAGGCCGACGACGTGGTACTAATGCCGGCATTTGGCGTACGGGTCGAAGACTTTCGAACGCTCCGTGACATCGAGTGTGTCTTGGTAGACACTACATGTGGATCCGTCCTGAATGTCTGGAAACGCGTGGAGCGCTACGCAAAAGATGGTGTGACGGCGGTGGTGCATGGCAAACACTATCACGAAGAAACCAAGGCAACGGTCAGCCAGGCTACGAAATACGAGAACGGACACTATCTCATTGTCCGAAGCCTAGAAGAGGCCGACCTTCTCTGTGATTACCTCCGCGGGAACATAGCCGTCGATGAGATTAGCAAGACATTTGGCCACAAGGTTTCCGTAGGGTTCGATTTCGTGAAGCACCTCGTGAGAGTGGGGGTGGCCAATCAAACGACGATGCTGGCGTCTGAATCGATGGAGATGGCACGCCGCATCGGTGAAGCAATGAAGGACCGCTACGGTGAGGAGCAACTCGACTATCACTTCCGCAACTTCGACACGATCTGTTCGGCGACGCAGGAACGACAAGACGCCGTACTCGAACTCATCGAGGAGCCACTGGATGTCATGATCGTGGTTGGCGGCTATAACTCCAGTAACACGAACCACCTCACCAAGATCTGCAGCGAACGTGTGAAGACCTTCCACATAGCCGATGCGGAATGCATCGATCCTGAGACCGGCGTCATTCGCCACAAACCAGTCGATACCGATGGTGAGGTAAGCGTCGCGGGCTGGATGGACGGTGCGGCGCGAATTGGAATCACGGCGGGCGCATCGACGCCGAACAACAAGATTGGGGAAGCGATCGAGCGGATGCTGCAGACGAGGGGAATCGACGCCACGGTCTAGCCCCAACTCTTTGCCGCTGGTGGGTTTCGGCGAAGCTGCTTCAGGAATTTGTACGGCGACGGTGCCGAATAATTCACCGATCCGGGGGAAACCGAACGGCGGAGTTTGAGCGGCCGGACCTGGTCCGCAATGACGTTGATCGTACCGTCGTCCTTGGCGAGTTTGCCCGAGACCCAGAGAAACGATTCTCCACGTATCGCGGCGCGGTCGCGTTCGTACACATCCGGTCTGACCACTGCGTTGATCATCCCGTCTTCGTCTTCCATCAGAATGAAAACGAAACCATGGGCCGTTTGCGGTCGCTGGCGAGCGACCACGAGCCCCGCCACTTCGATGTGTGTTCCGGCCCTGAGGGTGGAAAGAGCGGCGCTGCGCACGACGCTCGGTGGCAGCGATTCCTCGAGGAGCGATAATGGATGACCGCTTGCCGCAAATCCGAGCATTTGGTACTCGGCGATGAGACGTTCGTCTGCTGCGATGTCACCAAACCTAACTCCCTCATATGGGTGCGTGAGCGGCAGTTCGAGTTGACGGCGGACACGCTGTGTTGATTGCTCTGCCTTTGGAGGAAGCCAGAGTCCGACCTGCCATAACAACTCGCGCCGGGTGAGGCCAAAGGTGTCGCACCCGCCAACCCAGGCGATGTTCTCTATGCCGTTACGTGCCAGTCTAGGAGGTGCGCGCCGAACCAGGTCACTCAAACTTCGGAAAGGTCCGTGGCGCTCCCGTTCGAACACTACGGCTTCGGCAACGTCCCACTCGACGTCGCGAACGAATCCAAGTCCGATGCGAAGCGACTGCCCTTCGGCGGTGCAATACACGTCACTCGCATTGATATCCGGGAGCTTTACGTCGATGCCATGTCGCTTGGCGTCGCGACCAAGTGCATCGAGCGAGTAGAATCCCATAGGCTGATTGTTGAAAAGCGCCGTGTAGTACTCGACTGGATAATGGTGTCTAAGCCACGCGGATTGATACGCGAGTAAGCCAAAGGCGGCAGCATGTGATTTGGGAAATCCAAACTCTGAGAATGCGGTAACTTGCTCGAACACACGCTCTGCGATGGTGTCGCGAACGCCGTTTGCCCGAGCACCATCACGAAACTCTTCCCAAAACCCTTCCAGAAGCTCGCGGGACCGGCGCCGGCTCATGGCTCGCCGCAACGCTTCGGCCTGTCCGGCGCTGAATCCAGCGAGCGATTGGCAGACTTGTAGTACCTGGTCCTGATAGATGATGACGCCTAGCGTTTCGCTGAGGGCCTCTTTGAGTAATGGGTGATCGAGTGGAGGTTCGTACACTGCTCCTCGCTCCCGCGCGTATCGTTGGTCTTCCCGTCGTCGGACAAACGGATTTACGGCGCCACCAACGATGGGACCGGGCCGAACAATGGCGACCTCCATGGCGAGATCCTCCAAATTGCGTGGTCGGGTGCGCCGCACCATTTGGATCTGCGCGCGGCTTTCGATCTGAAAGAGCCCAACTGTGTCGCCGCTGCAGATCTGATCGTAGACGACCGCCTCTTCGAAATCGATTCGACTCAGATCGGGAGGGGTGCCTTCCTTTATAGCAATGAGTTCGACGCATTCTTCAACGAGCGATAACATTCCCAGGGCGAGAAAGTCGATCTTGATGAACCGCGCATCGTCACAGGAGTCCTTATCCCATTGGCAGACGACGCGATCCTCCATTGCAGCACGCTCGAGCGGAACGAGTTCCACCAGGGGTCGGCTGGAAATGATCATCCCGCCAACGTGTTGCGATACATGTCGTGGGAGCCCCGCGATTTCTTCAGCTAGATCGCACAGGTCACGCCAGAGCGGCGCATCGACCCGGCCTTCGAACCCCGGAATTTTGGGCAATTCTTCTCGTAGCGCGCCAGCCGACCGGAGCTCGGCGAGCTTCGCAACCTGCTCGAGCTCTCCGGTGGGGAGATCGAGCACTTTACCAAGCTCGCGAACGGCCGACCGGAGTCGATACGTTGGAAACGTGCACACCAGACCCGTGTGCTCATCACCATATCGTTTGTACACCCGCCGGATCAATTCTTTGCGAATTTCCCGGGGAAAATCGAGATCGATATCGGGGACGGACGCCATCGTCTCATTCAGAAACCGTCCAATGAACAAGTGATTGGCGATGGGATCGATGTGTGATAACCCGAGGAAATAGCAGATGATCGAGGATACGCATGACCCGCGCCCCCGCCCCCGTAGCAGATTGCCCCGTGCACGTCGTGTCCCCGCGCGGACCTCAGCGGCCACCTCTCGCGCAAGATCGAAGAGATCGTTGTAGACGAGAAAGAACCCACTGAGATTGTGGTGCTCAACAAGTCGTAGTTCTTCGTCGAGGCGACGCTCTGCTTCATCACGATTCTGGGAGCCGAATGGGTACAGTTCGTCGAGTTTGCTGCGGCATAGCTCGGCAAGCACTTGTGGTGCCGGCGTCTGATTGGTTCCACGAAAATCCGGGAACGTGTATCCGAGATCTTGCGTGAGATCGAACGACGCACAGCGTTCCGCAATCGCAATCGTATTGGCCAGCGCGTCAGGGCGATCGCGAAACCGTTCCGCTACAGCTTTTGGTGATTTCAAATAGAAATCACTGTTGGGCTTCCGCTCGTCATGAGACCCATCCAGGGTCGTGCGATGCTTGATCGATACCAGTGCGTCGTGGAGTCGATGCCCTGATTCGCGGTGATAATGAACGTCTCCGGTAGCGACTACAGAAAGCCCCACAGCATCGGCCAGTTCCCCGAGCAACCGTGTTCTATATCGATCGCCGAAAGCTTCGTTGCGTTGCAGCTCGACAAAAAAGTTGCGGGCCCCGAACACGGCACGACATCGATGGGCAAATCGCTCCGCCGCTCGCGGTCCTTCACGCTCGAGTATGGTCGGGAGCAAACCGCGTCGGCAGCCCGAGAGGATGATGATCCCTTCGTGCCGCGCCTCGAGCGACGCGAAGTCGAGACGCGGGTCGTGCCGGTCTTCTCTTCCGAGATGCGCTTCGGTAATGAGCCGAGCGAGGTTGGCATATCCTGTTGGCGTTTCAGCCAACAACGTGACGTGTGAACCGTCGAGTAGTGTGACGTCGGCTCCGGTAATCGGTTGCAACTCGATCTGCCGCGCGGCTTGCGCAAAGATCATGGAACCGTAGAGCCCATTGTTGTCGGTCAGGGCAAGGGCAGGATAGCCGAGCCCTTTGGCCGCCAGAGCAAGCTGGTCGGGTTGAGCCGTACCGTCTAAGAAGGAAAAGGCCGAATGGCAGTGAAGCTCGATATACATGAACGGCGGGGAAAGGGGAGCGGAAAGGGTGCTGCTAAGGTTTCTGGAGGAACCAGTTGCCGGTTATGAGGTTTTGAAACACGACGACGTGGCCGCCTCCTTCGAGTACGATGTCGAGGTATCGCCGACTGATGGGATTTCTCCACCACTCGTCGTTGATTCGCCATGAATCAATGACCATATCCACTGTAGTGCGCTCCACGGTATTGTCGGGACTCCGTGGATATGAAATTGCGCACAACCGTCCACAAGCATCGAGTTCGACGTCGATTTGGACGGGTTCGTTTAGTGCTCGAAGTCGATCAGCGCGTACCGGCGTTCGGGAATGCGTGACCATGGTTGCACCTCGATGATGTGATGTAGCATTGGTCGCTTGAGGCGACTCTTGATTTCGGTTGCCGCATGCTCGAGCGCACGCTGCCGTCCTGCCCTAACTGAACTCGCAGCGTCGCGAGCAAAGAGTTGTAACTCCTGTGTTCCCCGAGCAAAGTCGGTGAATTCGACCGTGAGGTTTTCGATGGCTCCAGTAGGTGGCGATTGTTCGAGCCGAACCTTGAGAGGGGCGACGATGCGATCACTATTGGCTGTCGGATCTTTGTGAATGACTTCCACGAGCCACGACGCACCATGCTCGAGTTTTGCTCGAACGCGTGTTGCTAGTACTCGCCAACCAATGCGCCGTGGGTGTTTGAGTGCGCGTTGCACGAGCTTGTGTATAGCGTTCGCAAGCAAGAGGCGATCTGCGATCGGGACGGAAAAGTGCAAGGCTGCAACGATGGGCTCGGGGTGCTCTTGCCCGATCACCGGATCGCGCGCGCGACCGCTTGCCAGTTGCCATGCCTCCCGGCCCTCCCGACCGAATTGTGAGACCATAGCCACTTCGGGAAGTCGGGCGATGTCATGAAGTGTCTTGAGCCCGAGTTGGACGAGCCTGCGGTGGGTGTCGGGGAGGATGGGCAAGACAGCAGTCGGTTGCTGCGCAATGAACGTGTGCTGCTCGTGATCGCGTACGATCATGGGTTTGCCAGGCTTGGCGCGTGCTGCCGCGATCCAGGAAACGAATTTGCCACGCCCCCATCCCAATCGCGCGATCGATGCCCATGCGGTGCGCCGGCCGAGCGCCTGCCGCATCATTGCCAGTTGCCGTTCCGGAGGACCGATGAGTTTCTCGAGTCCGTCGACACCGATGAACACGCGCCCGAGCTCGACGGGCTCGACGACCGGACTCACATTTCCGAGCGCGGCCACAAGGTGTGTGAACTGCTCGTCATAGTACACCGGGTCCGGTTCGATCAACACGAGCGTTGGACACAAACCAATGGCCTGGCTCACGGTCATACCAGCGGAGACGCCGGCACGCCGGGCTGTTGGCGAGACCTGCCACACTCGGCGTGTATCGGTTGCAGTGAGCAGTGCCAACGGCTTCTTCTCGAGATCAGGCCGGCGGTGCTCTTCGCAGCGAAGTGGAAAAAGCGGAATCCAGAGACATGCAGCACGATCGCTGCTGAGCGTTGCCGAATGCACCTAGGACTCCCAGAACGTGAGCTGTGTCGATGGGGGCTTGGGCGCTTTGGTGTAATCGCGCTCTGTGCCGGTGTCTTCGATACCGAAACGCCGCCCGATGTCTCGAAAACGTGTACGAAGAGCGCCAAGATACGTATCTGGGACGTTCTGGCCCTTGTCGTAGTTGGCGTGATAGCGCGTAACGAGCCCAGGATACGCGCTGGCGAGAATTGGTAAGACGCGCTTGCGCGTGTCGCTATACATCCGTAATGGGACGGGATGTACAAAATGAGCACCGGCATCACGCGCTTCGGACATGAGAAGTTCGATTTGCTGAACGGTGTCCGTGATACCGGGAAGAATGGGAGCGACGAGCAGCCCGGCCCGTATCCCATTTCGAGTGAGCTTGTCCAACGCCCGAAGTCGCACGTGCGGTATTGGCGAGCGTGCCTCGAACTGCTTGATGATGTTGATGTCAGCGCTGATGAGTGAGATGTAGACGGAGACGAGATTACGCCGAGCAAGGGCTTTCAGGAGGTCAGTGTCGCGGCAAATCAGCGGACTCTTGGTGATTATCCCAATACGGATACCACGTTCGGTGCGAAGCCGGTCGAGAATCGTTCGCGTGATCTGATACAAGCGCTCGGCGGGTTGGTAGGGATCTGTGCTGCTCCCGATGAGCAGTGTTTGGGTTCCATCGCGCACCGTCCGCCGCCGCAGTTTACGCAGATCGGTATCGAGTGCCCGAAGGACGGAACTCCGCCGTTTGACGAAGATCCGTTGTTCGAACGGTTCGGGACCGAGCGGCACGCTCAGGCGCCCACGACTCCGTGCCCGGTCGACCACGTAGTTGTGTGCGAACCGTGCGTAACAGTACGAACACCCGAACTCGCACCCTACATACGGATTGACCGACCAGAACTCCATGTTCGTGGATTCAGGAGTGTTGATGATCGATTGGCAGGTAAGCTCGAGGAATTTGGTTCCCCGCCGGCGTTCATCGATGACTGAAAACTCTGTGGCCGTCATCCGCAGCGCCCCCAACCACAGGTCAGGCATGTCTTGCAGGCCGAGGCATGCGCTACCGGCCCTCCACACTCCGGACAGACCGAACCGGGTTCCCGGGTTTCGTAGGGATACCGGGGGTGGTCCGGCCAGGGGTTGAACTGTAACTCGCCCCGTGGTCGGTGGGCGTACTTCGGGTTTTGTTCGGACATCTAACCCGAATATAACCCGAAGAAAAGCCGATGCAAGGTCTGTTGTACAAGCCTGTTACACGTCAATGATTATGCATTAGATTTGGCAAATCACCTTGAAGACCGAGCCGATCGCGCCTACTCGCCAGCTCTAATTTCTTGAACGCGCAACTATCTTCAGTCTCGCGTCCGGCCCAGCCGGCACCGTCCAATACCGTTCTTCGCGTACTTGCCGTTTTCGCGTTGTTATTCGTATTCATGCTAGGTGTGAACGGGCTTGGGGACGGATTCAAAGCTCTTGGGGGCGGACTCGTAGAGAGCTTCATCGCCGCGACTGAGAACCCGTTCATAGGATTGATGGTCGGTATCCTCGCCACGACACTCGTACAGAGTTCATCGGTATCGACTTCGCTCATCGTTGGACTCGTCGCGGCGCCCGAGAATCCGCTGCCCATCGTGAACGCCGTCCCGATGATCATGGGTGCCAACATTGGGACGACCGTGACGAACACGCTCGTGTCACTCGGTCACATCGGTCGGGCCGAAGAGTTCCGTCGTGCGTTCGCTGTGGCCACGTGCCACGACTTCTTCAACTTCATCGCTGTCGCCGTGTTCCTTCCGCTCGAGATGCTCACGGGGTATCTCCGCAAAACTGCGACGGCGTTGTCGTCCTTGCTGACAGGATTCGGCGGTGTCGAGTACGAGAGCCCCATCAAGAACGTGTTGAAGGCGAGCCTGATACCGATTAAGGGGGCGATTGCCCTTGTGTTCAGTGGGACTAGGGCGCAGACTGTGACGCTCATTTTATTCAGTGCCGGGTTGATCTTCCTTGCCCTGTACTTTTTGGTGCGAGTCATGCGCTCGGCCATGCGGTCACGGGTCGAGGGGTTGGTGTCTCGAGGGTTGGGTCAGACGGCGGTGTTGTCGATCATTGTGGGGATCGTGGTCACCGTCATGGTGCAATCGAGTTCGATTACCACCTCGTTGCTTGTGCCGCTGGCGGGTGCAGGTATCGTCACCCTTCAACAGGCATTCCCGATCACGGTTGGTGCCAACCTCGGTACCACTGTGACGGCGGCGCTCGCGGCGTTGGCGGCCACCGGTGAAAACGCTACGGCCGGCATCACCATTGCGCTCGTGCATTTTCTGTTCAACCTGAGCGCAATGCTCTTGATCTTTCCATGGCAGCCGATCCGACGGATTCCCATTATCGCCGCCCAGCGTTTGGCAGATGTTGCTGTGAAGTCTCGTCGATACGCGCTGCTGTACGTTCTCTTATTGTTCTATGGGGTGCCGGCGCTGTTCACCGTGTTGAACCAGTTGTTGCAGTAGTCTGGGGGTTTCATGCTTCACGAATTACTCAAGTTCTTTCGATCCGCCCAACCACTTCAGGCCATGGGTGATAGCTTCTCGAAAATGTTCGAGTTGGCGTATCACCTGACTTGCGAAGCGGGGGAGATTTATTTCGGTAAGAAGGTCACGCCCGAAGAGCGGACGCGGATATACAAACGCGATGTGGAGATCAACAAACTGCAACGCGTCGTCCGCAAGCAAGTCATTGCCCATCTTTCGCTGAGTGGAAACAGCTCGAACCTGCCCTACTGCCTTGTCTTGGTGAGCCTAGTGAAAGACGTCGAGCGGATCGGTGATTACGCCAAGAACCTCACCGAGGTGCACGACTTCCGGCCAGAGCCGCTACCGGATGACGACATCGTGGCCGAACTGACTGAGATTCGTGCCGGTGTAGAATCGGCCTTTGCCGCGGCGAAGGATGCGTTTGCCACTTCGAATCGCGAGCAAGCCATCACGTTGATCCAGGCGGGTCGCGATATGGCGCAGCGGGCTGACGCCTTGATTACGCGAGTGGCGCGCAGTGATTACGATGCAGCAACGACGACGGCTGTTGTGTTGGGGGCCCGATACTACAAACGGATTGGCGGGCACGTCTTGAATGTGCTATCGAGCGTGGTCATGCCTCTTCACAAGCTCGACTACTACGACGAAGACAACAAAATCGCTGCAGCTGGCGGCTAGCCCACCGTCTCGACTGTATCCGCACTTTTTGCTGAGGCCAGATCCACCATCATGATATCACCGGCATAGGTTGTCACCGGCGCATCCGACAGATTCGCAATTTTTCGGATATTGGTGGCAATGCGTGTCGCTGCTTCGTGGATACTCTGCGCCGATTCTTTCTGATCTTCCGTCAAACTCGATCCCTGCGCGGAAAGCATTTGGCTTTCCGTTACGATCGCGGTGAGAGCATTGTTGATCTCGTGCCGTATCGCAACGGCGAACTGACCAATTGCGGCCATTCGTTCGTTGCGCAACGCGCGGCTGTAAAAGGTATGAAGTTCTTCCGATAACCAACCCACACTTATCGCCAAGCTGCCGTAGGCGATGTAGATAGGCACCGTGATTCGCCAATTATCCGGAGTGTAGTTGAGCGCCACGACGAGCTGCACGACCACGAAGAGGGCAGTGCCCATCAATAGCCCGGCAAAGGCACCCTTGAGCCCGTAGTGCAACGACAGCAAGAATGCAGGTACGAGCGTGACGAGCCATACTAATTCGTCAGTGAGTCCTGGGTCTTCCGGGAGTGCTACCTGAACCATCACCGGCATGAGGTAAGCGGCGGCACAATAGATTTTGAGACGCGGGTTCAAGGGTGGCCGATGGGCCAGCGGTCCAAAGCCAATCGTTTCGACGATGCGGGATTTGAGCGACATTGGGTGATCCGGTGAGCAGTACGGTCCCGAAGATGTATCATGACTGGAGTTCAGTAAAGGTCAGGTTTCCGCAGAACCGTCGCCAATGAGCATTGCGTCGACGGTCATGTGGGTCACCCTGGACCTACGACGATCTTGTGTTACGCACCAGGCGTGGATCTTTTCCGGCACGAGTTCGTTCGTGAGCGCCACGAGTTGACGCTCACGTCCAATCCGCAGGCCCGCGGCTATTCGATCCAACGCCTCGTTGATCAGGTCCACAGTGGTTGCGTTACGAAGCAGTGACGCGGCGCGGGCGGCGAGCATCAACCGGCGAGAGATAACGCGGGCTGGAACACCAACCGGCATGTCATGGGCAATCCGGAGCCGGTCTCGTAGATAAGCGAGAAGTGGCCCTGCCCACTTCAACGCAACGGCGCCATCGAGGGGCCGACAGGATGTGAGTCGATCGGCCAATTCCCGCAGTTCGCCAAAATTTTCGATTGGGAAGGCTTGCGACCCGTGCAGCCCGACTACCTCGGGAATCGAACCCTGCTCGGTGTGCCAACTGATAGCAGCGACCAATCCGCGGGGCCCGGCCACGACGGCGAAACAGGAACCTGTATCATCAGACGGGCGGTGGTCGTTGCAGAACATCTCACGCGCTTCCAAACCGTGGTTCCAAACGGAGGATCGGCCGACTCGACTCGTGGCTGGAACGCTGGTCTCGACTTGGATTTTTGCCTTGTCGGCGACCCGTTGCCGCAGTCGGAGACGTGCGTCGAGTGGCGGTGGGGGACAGAACCACCAGACGTGGGCGATCGCATGCCGTGTGCCGAGACGTCGGATTCTGCCGAGCCGTTGCGAAAGACGCAGGGGCGTCCAGGGCAAGTCATAGTGGATGATTGCGTCGGAGTCCTGCAGATCCAAGCCTTCGCTCACCATGTCGGTGGCGATCAATGTTCGCAGGGACAGGTGCCGAGGCGGAGGGCCCGTCTTTCGCGCGGTAGGCGAGAAAAGATCCAAGGCTTTCTGCACGGTGCATCTACCGGTAGCGATCCATGCGTGGCCTCCGCTGACGACGGCAGTGTGACTCCAATTCAGTTGCCGCGCGAGGTGGATGGCGGTTGCCGTCGCCGATGTGAACACGATGGTGCTGTCGGCACAACGAGCTTGGAGAAGTTTGACGGCGGCGGCCGCCTTGGGATCGCATTCGTGTCGTAGCGCTCGATGGTGTAGCAATGCGTCCACGCGCTCTCGCTCCGCTCGCAGGTCTGCGGGATCGACGGGAGTTCCATTCGCAAACAATCCCATCTCGAGTTGTAGTTCGTCTCCGTGGCCGAATAGGCGCGTTGACTCGGCACGCGACAGGCGCGTGCCGGTCATGGCCGCTGCAGTGGCTCGATCGACGTATGCAAGATGGCGACGCAACGTCTCCCGGGCGGCCGCTGCTGAAGAAGACAGGCGATAGAACAAGTGGTTGCGTAAGAGTGACCGGGCTGCAGGGTTGTCGAACGATGGGAACCTCAAGGCCTCGATGTGATCGATGAGGTCTTCCACCGTGGATTCCGGAACGGGCGGCAGTTCGATGAGCTGGTAGTCCACGGCGGTCGGCAGGTGTTCGTCCGGAATACGAGCGGCTTTGGGCGACCGCGCGACCATAATGGGTGCCAGGGCCCTCTGCACTCTGGCGGGCTCCGCTTCCACGACCTCTTGCAGGGATGGAATGCCAAGAGTAGCGAATGCCGAATCGGGGAGAAACAGGCGGAGGACGTTCACCAAGTCGCTGAGGCCATTGACGAGCGGCGTAGCCGTGACGGCCAGGATGTCGGCGTTGCCGATGTCGTGCGCCAGTCTATCGTAGCGGCGAGTGGCGGCGTTTCTGAATCGATGTGCCTCGTCAATGATGATGAAATTCGCGGGCGGTAGGCAATTCCCCCGACTCAGGCTTTCATGGGAATGCAACGTCACCGGAACGCCAAGCGAGTGGGCGGTCGTTTCCCATTGGGGCAGCAGCACTGCAGGTACGGCTGCGACCGCAGATTGGTAACGAGAGGCAATAGCCAACGCGACGTACGTTTTTCCAAGGCCCACTACGTCGGCCAACAACGCCCCCCCGAATTCCCGTATCGAACCGACGAGCCGCTGAGCAGCGGATCGTTGGTGGGGCATGAGCCAATGTGGTGGTCTCCAGTGCGTTGCAACGGGTCCCGCCATGGCGACCCGCAATGTTTCGAAGACGCGTTCCGGCGTTGTCCGCTGGGCACCTTCGAGTTTCCAGTGGAGCGGTTCCCGGACGATTCGGAGATCAGTTCCGCTCAGAGAGAGCCATGGTGCGGAGGCGTGCCTGTGTTGCTGTACTGATGTCCAACGCTTCCGCGACGACTTCGTCGAGCTCGTTTTGTTCGACATATTGTTGTGAGTGTGCGCGTTTGCTGATCGAGATCGCTGACGTCAGTCGTGCAGAATCGACAGGGATTGGAATTCGGTCCATCACGCGGGCGTTCAATCGTCGGTACCCACCGCGCGCTTCATCTGACGCCGAGCGGACGTACGGTATTACCCAGGTAGAGTTCAATACAGCGGTTATGATGTGAGCCTCTCGTTCAGATGGCGCTGCCGCGCAGTAGCACGTGTTGAGGGGCAGAACGGCTTGGCTTGAAGCCGCCTCCAGATAGACGGCTCGCGGATGCCGTGCGAGATCAGGCCATACCACACGGTGAGCGGCGCACGCGGCACCGGTTCGGAACACCGCCCAAAGTGGGCCGGTGTTGTAGTCCGCCCGTGCCCTCAGTGCCGATGCGTTGGCGGCGATGTATACGTGTGCCAACTCAGGGATTCTTTGGAGTGGAACACCCTCATGATCGCACGCCCACAAAAGGACCTTGACGGTCGAAAGTCCGAAAGGCCGAACATCTCGGCCACGTATCACGGGTCGGAGTACGCGGCCTTCAGTCCACACCTCGGATGTGGCGAACTGCACGAGGGTCAGTTTCCCGCGCCTTTGAATGGGCGTACCCACAAAAATACCGTCCGCGCCTGTCTTGACACCCAGGGCAGACCGTGTCAGGGCAGAGAGAGGTGGCGCAGATTCAAGGAAGTCGCCTATAGCCCGCAGGTCGTGGTCCGGGCGGAGGATCCATGGTCCGGCACGCCGCAGCGAGGATTGACGGACGGTAGCCTTCGTCTCAAAACTCAGCCGGACTCTGTGTCGTGGCGGTGGGGTCGACCGGCGCAAGATGATCACGAGCGGATAGGTCGTGGCGCCGAATTGTTCCGATTGGTGTTCCGGTACGCGGTGGAGGTATTCGAGGGTCGTTTCTCGCACGAGCGTCTGACGGGCGGGTTCACCGTACCCTGAGCTCGTGATTTTGCTGGGCACCAAGAGAGCCATAACGCCATTTGGTCGGGTGAGTTCCAATCCCCGCTCGACGAATGCCAAGGCGAGATCCGGCAGGTGCGCGTATCCTCTCCGCCCCGTCGCCTGCCACCAGCGGAAGCGTCGTTTTAACGAAACACGGGCCTCCTTGGATAACCGTTCCGCCCTGACCCATGGAGGGTTTCCAATCACGACGTCAAACCCGCCGCGAGCCATAGCCTGAGGCGCATGGACCTCGAACGCGAAGAACGGGATTTGGTTCTCCGAAACTGCCTTCTGTGATCGTTCGAGATGCTTAACGCTCGACACGAGCCCGTTTCGCATCCGTTGTTGCTCGGCGGTCAATGGGCGGGTGACACCAAACAAATCAGGAGTCGTTTGCAACGTGTCGAGTTCGCGAAGTCGTACGGCACACGCCGAGCTCGACCGTTCCAGTAACCGGTTGGCCAGGTCGGCTTCGCGATGGCGGAGTTCGCGCATGAGTTTGCGATACTTGGTGCCCCGCGCGTCGAACAGACGACGACGACAGTTCTCGATGTCCCGCGCTTCAGATGATGCAGACACGAGATCGATGGATACGAATGCACGAGTCGCCGACACCGGATCCATCAGAGTGTCCCCCTGGCGGACGATGCCGTCGAGGTTCGGAAGTGGTGCAATCTCGCCGATTGTCGTTTCGGGATCATCAGCGATGATCGCTAGCCAAAGGCGCAGTTCCGCTAGACGTATGGCCGTCGGGTCGAGGTCCACGCCAAACAGGTTCTGCTCGAGTAGGTGACGGCGAAGGCGCGATCGGTTCACCGGCTTGTCTGGAGAAAGCTGGACCCACAACGCCGTGAGGTGGTCCAATGCGCCTAGCAGGAAGGCACCCGATCCGCACGCGGGATCGAGGATCCGCATCTCGCGTAGACGTTGTCGCAACTTGCCACGGTCTGGTTTGCCGGATCGAAGCATTTCCATGAGGGAATGACAGTGGGATCCACCCTCGAGCACCGCCTTGTCGATTGCGGTCGTCACGACATGGTGAACCAGTTCTTCTGGCGTGTAGAACGTGCCACTGGTGAGTCGTTGTTGGGTTTCCATGAGACGTTCGAACACGTGCCCAAGCATATCTGGGGCGATGGCGTCCACTTCATCCGCTTCGCGGACGCAAAACCGAAACCGCTCGAACACGTCGTCGAATGCTCGACACCAGATCTCATTGGAAAAGTGTCGGTGGGGCATCCGCTGCTCGACTGGGTGCATCTCGAAGAGCCCACCGTTCAGGTAGGGAATGTCGTTGAAGCGTGACGTCCGGCGCTTTGCCGGGGGTTGGTTCAGTGTGCCGAAAAAGAGTTCGTCGAGTATCGCAGAGTGAAAGCTCTCCCCAACGGCGAGCGCTCTATCCAACTGCTTTCGCAAGAAGCGTCTTTCGCCGTTCAGCCATCCTTTGGCCTGAACGAAGTACAGGAAGAGAATTCGTGTCAGAGCCAGGAGGGTGACTTGGCGGCGGTCGCTCATGCGGTATCGGTTGTCCAAGGATGCCACCATCTCATCGAGGAGTTGACGAAACGCCCGAAAGAAACGGTCTCCCGCTGCTTCTGTCCGAAGGAGTTCACTGAGCCGGATTGCGTGGCTGAGGGCATTGGCCTCAGGGTCGGGACGGAGCGCTTCGACGAAATCCAGCTGTTCTCTCGTTGGCTCTTCGAGCGGGATGGCGTAGGCCTTGGTTGTTGCGGTCTCTCCGATGTGTGGGGCGGCGAGGCAAAGCCTGCCCTGTCCGAGTGAAACAGCCAGACCGCGTTCGCCGAGTCGACCGATGGTCCGAGCCAGCGCCCGCGCGGCTGGCGCGGGGTCACTAGACTGAACGGCGATGATCCGAAACCCTCTCCAGCGGGCAACTGTGGATGCCGCGTCATGGAAGGGCAGCAACTGCGGTTCGTATCCGAGCGCCGTGAATAGATCCGGCAAGTTCTCAACGGTTTCTACCCGTCGCAAGATTGAAGCGGTCCCGAGCATGGGACCACTGTAAGAAGGAAATTGAGAAGGACCGTCGCCAGAACATCGCGACGACGTACCAGAATCACGCGATCACGATCGTAGGCTTCGTGCCTGCTCCAGGTCGATGTCCCGGGCAATGGGCGGTGGCCAACTACCCGTCTTCACCTGCAGGTCGATCAATGCCCGCTCGTTCTTGATCCGCTTGTACGTATGGTTGTCGATGATCTTCGATCGCACCGCTGCTTTCAGCTCGTCTTCATCCAACCACGCAGGGTCACCATTCACCGGTTGCCAGAGATCTAGAAACAAGTCGCGTGTTCGCCAGTTGGTTCCATCTATTTCCACGGGGGTGCACAGGTTGGTATACCATCCCGTGTGGTTACCATCTGCGTCGTGAAAACGGCCAACGTCATGCCACGTTTCCGGGAAGACATACCATACGACAGGGGCGCCTGAGGCGAGAATGATCTTGCCGTCGACAACAACGTCATCGTCGTCGAATCGTTCGAGCAGCAAAACCTTGGTGTCTCCCCGATCCAGTACCAACCATTCGTCGAAGCGTGTGACGCTCTTGCCGGGTCGGTCGTAGTGGAGGTGTATGAGTTCAGTCATTGGCCCAAGCTAGCGTCCTTCGCGGCCACGGCCAGCGCGGTATATTCGAGATTCCTCCCGAAGCCCGGAGCATTCCAATGCCCCACATCGTCTTCACGACGCACCTGGAACGACACGTGAACTGTCCAGCAAGGAACGTGGACGGAAGCACGGTCAAAGAGGTCTTGGAAGCGGTGTTCGCGGACAACGATCGCGCCCGGGCCTATGTGCTCGACGAGCAGGGAGCCTTGAGGCATCATATGGTGATCTTCGTAAACGGCCGTGCGGTGAAGGATCGCGAGCGATTGCTGGATCACGTGCCAGATGACGCGGAGTTGTACGTGATGCAAGCCCTGTCTGGAGGATAGGATGAGCGACAAGATCCACGTGGGTACCCGGAAGGGGCTGTTCACCATCGTTCGCGATGGCAGTGGTGGGTGGGATGTGGCGCGGTCGGCGTTTCTGTCCGACAACGTGCCGATGGTGCTCGCCGATTTTCGTACCGACACGATCTTTGCGGCGCTTGCGCACAGTCACTTTGGTGGGAAGCTTCACCGTTCCACGGACGGTGGGACGACTTGGGAAGAAGTGAATACGCCCGCGTATCCGGAAAGGCCCGAAGGGACGGAGCCGGACCGCGATGCGTTCGGCCGCGAAATTCCTTGGAATCTCAAGTTGATCTGGGAGCTGACGGCTGGTGGTGCCGATCAACCGGACGTCCTTTGGTGCGGCACGCTACCGGGCGGATTGTTCAAGAGCACCGATAGGGGCACGTCGTGGCACCTCGTGACATCTCTATGGGAGGATCCCCGTCGCAAGGAATGGTTTGGCGGTGGGTACGACTACCCCGGCATTCACTCCATTACGGTCGACCCGCGCGACTCGAACCGCGTCGTGCTCGGGGTGTCGTGTGGCGGCGTCTGGGAGACTTTGAACGGCGGTGACTCGTGGGACCTTAGGGCCGACGGTCTGTGGGCGGAGTACATGCCGCCCGACCGCCGTGACGACCCGACGATTCAGGATCCGCATCGTGTAGTTAGGTGCGCGGCTGAGCCCGATGCGATGTGGACGCAACATCACAACGGCGTCTTCCGCACGACCGATGCAGCCGCATCGTGGCGGGAAATCAAGGATGTACCACCTTCCAACTTTGGGTTTGCAGTTGCCGTGCATCCTACCGATCCTGACACCGCCTGGTTCGTTCCGGCGGTCGATGACGAATCGCGTATCCCCGTGGACGGACAGGTAGTCGTGTCACGCACGACGGACGGCGGGGCTTCTTTCGACGTGCTACGGGAAGGGCTTCCGCAGCATCACGCGTATGATCTAGTGTTCCGACACGCGCTCGACGTCGATATGACGGGCGAGCGTCTCGTGTTCGGGAGTACGACGGGATCGTTGTGGGTTTCGGAAGACAGCGGTGATTCGTGGATTACGGTGGCGACCCATTTGCCGCCGATATACTGCACCCGCTTTGTAGAGCCCTAGAGTTCGTCGTCGTCCACTTCGAAATCCCCTCCCACCGATGCCGGAGGTGGTATGGGATGGGGCTCGTCGAAATCGACGATCGGATTGGGTTCTTGGAACTCGGAGAGTTTCATCACTGTGAGCGCGTCGAAACTCGCCAGTGAATCGCGCGCGCCTGCCTCAGTAGTGTGTTCGGCCTTCAGGTTTCCTAACCACGCGTTCATGAAACCGTCCAACACGCCCCGCTCGATCAGGAAGACCAAGGCTGCACAACTCACAATGCTGATGAAGATGGTTGGATAGACCACCGCCAGAATGGTGTCACCGGTTGCCAAGCCGCGCTGGAGCGGAATCCCTGCTAGTACAGCCGACGCCAACCCCTTCGGTACCAGCGCTCCCATGAGGGCTCCGTCACGCCGAGAAGTTGTCCGTGGTGTAAGTAGCCGGACCACTGGAGCCCGGGCTAGCAACACGACCAGAACGAGGGCCGCTGCGACGAGAAAGTCCGAGAGGCGTGTGAATGTCATCGAAGCGCCGAGGTAGACGAAGAAAAACGTCTTTACCAGGAACACGGCTTCGCCGAAGAATGCTGTTTCGTGATCTGTGAGTGGATTCAGCCGGAACGAGAACACTCGACCGAGCAAGTGCTCGGGGAAGTTCGGAAAATTGGCGACCGCTACACCGAATGCCAAGGCTGCTATCGCTCCGCTGTATCCGAGCAGCTCAGCCGTGCCATAGAGGATGAAGACGTATGCAATTGTCGTGAATACGGTGTTGGGTACACGCCGAACTCGGTCCAGGATTGCCGACCACAGAAACGCACCTAGCGTACCGATGAGGCCAGCCACGAAGAACGAAGCAGCAATGTTGAGCAGGAGACCAAACCCCGACATGGCCGTGCTCTGCGTGAGCAGCGCCTCGAGGAGCCCCAAGCTCAGCACGATGACGAGCACATCGGTTAGCGCCGATTCCAAGAACAGGATGACGCTGGGCAACTCCCCCATCTTGAGTACGCGGATGAGCGGGACCACCACGGCGGCCGACGTGCCTCCCAGGATGGTGCCGAGGAGGAGCGCGGTCTGGAAATCGATGGGGAGCAACCAATCTGCGACGTACGCGATCAATAACACGGTCAAGAAAAAGGTGCCCAGCGATATGGCGAGGGTGTCACGCGCGGCTCTTCGCAGATGCCGGATGTTCAAGTGCACGCCACCTTCGAACAGAATGATGATGAGAGCGAGGGTGGTGAAGACCGGACCAATCTTGCCGAAGTCCGCTGGATCGACGATGTCGGTTCCGGGGCCAAGGGCGATCCCGGCGAGCATGAGTATCAGAACATCCGGAACCTTGGTACGCCGGAAGAAGTCGGCGAGGAAATGGCCGAAGAAGACCAGCAGTCCGATGCTCAGGATTGTGACTGCCATGCGCCGTTACTCCTCGAAGCGTCCGCCCATATGCTTGGCGAGAAACCGTTCCGCCGCCGCATAGAACTTCAGCCGATTCTCCGGTTTGGCAAATCCATGGCCTTCATCTGGGAACAGCAGGTACTCATGGTCGATGCCGTTGGTCTTCATGGCTGCTACGATCTGCTCGGATTCTGACTCTTTGACCCGCGGGTCATTGGCACCTTGTGCAATGAGCAGAGGAATCCGAATTCGATCTACGTGATTGAGCGGCGACCGTGAGTCGAGAAGCTCCTTGTCCCTTTCAGGGTGGCCGACACGCCGGTGTAGCATCTCGAGGTAACTCTCCCAATAGGGAGGAATCGTCTCGATGAATGTGATCAGATTGCTCGGTCCAACGATGTCCACAGCGCATTTGAAGAGGTCGGGTGTAAAGGTCGCGCCGACGAGGGCCGCATATCCACCGTACGAGCCTCCGTAGATCGCGATCCGATCTCTTTCTGCCACACCCTGGTCGACGGCCCATTGGACCGCGTCGACCAGATCGTTGTGCATGTTGCCGCCCCACTCTTTGTCCCCGGCGTTTAGGAAGGCCTTTCCGTAGCCGGTCGATCCGCGAAAATTGATTTGCAAGCACGCGTACCCACGGTTCGCAAGCCACTGAGCCTCCGGATCGTAACCCCACACGTCGCGATGCCACGGACCGCCGTGGACGAGCAACACCATCGGTAGTCTCTGGTCTTCGAAGCCGGGAGGCACCGTCAAATAGCCGTGAACCGTGAGCCCATCGCGTGAGGCGAACGATATCGGCTGCATCGAGGCGAGCGCATATTTGGCCAGAGCGGGACGGTTGTAGAAGAGAAACGTAGACCTACCCGTTGCTCGGTCGTATCGATGGTACGATACCGGTCGATCGTCCTCCGTGAAGCCGACGATCCATGTGCTATCGTCGAGGGTGCGCGAGTGAATCCCGAAATCGCCAGGGTTCAGTGCTCGCACAGCATCGATGTCGTTACGTATCGACTCGTCGAAAACCTCCCACTCTTCGTGCGTTCGAACCCACGCTACCATCTGAATCTCTCTCGTGTCCGGATGTATCAACACGTCAGCGACGTCATAGTCGGGGTCGCCGGCGATTTTTGTTCTTTTGCCGGATTCGATATCAATCTGGTAAAGTTGCGCCGCGTTGGCGTCGGTCGAATCGACGACGTAGAGAGCCGTGCCGTTCTTGGTGAACCCAATTGGTGCACTAGTCATCGCATCGTCGGGTTTCCATTCCAGAAACTGCCGCCACTCGTCGTCGGCCGTACCGCGAACACGGAGTTCCATTCCGCCATCAGCGGTAGATGCCATAGCCGCGCGAACGCGCAAATCACTGTCGGCGGTCCATCCAACGACATCCCCCGGGTTCTTGGCGACGAGTTTCAACTCGTTCGTGCGAAGGTCGAGACGGTACACATCGTGGAAGCGCTCGTCGTCCTTGTTGAGTCCAATGAGCAGCTCGTGTGGGTGTCCCTTGTCACGGCCCACCACCTGCACCTGGACCTTATCGAACGGAGTGAGATCGACGATGTCGTTGTTCGTCAGATCGACTTTGTACAAACGCCAGTTCTCGTCACCGCCTTTGTCCTGCAGGTACAGCAGATGGCGGCCGTCGTAGGCCCAGAAATAGAGTCGCACCCCGCGATCCGTGTCCTGGGTGACAGGTGCATATGTGTTAGAATCGAGCTTGCCCACCCAGACGTTCAGTACGCCATCCACCGGGGCGAGATAGGCCATTCGCGTTCCGTCGGGCGAGATTTGCGGATCCGCTTTCTCGGGGTTGCCAAAGATCGTCTCACGCGGAATGAGGGGAGGCAGGTCGGTCACACGAATCCTTACGTTGGTCGGGTGGGCTGCGGGAGATGGGATCTGGCAATGCGCCAGAAGTATACACCGTAGGCAAGCGCATTCACGAACAGGACGAGGGTCCCGAGAATGACTCGCAAGCTCACCGTCCAATCGGTCGGGTACAGCACCGGAAGGATGTAGTTCTCAACGAAGCCGCCCGTGTATCCGGACTGGCCGGCGAGCCCTCGGAAGTGGTTCTCGAGCGGGGTGAGTGGGCAGACCCAACCGACAAACTCGATTGTCACTCCATAGAGGGCGGTCGGGATGTGCAGCCAGGCGATGCGTTGCCATCGCCAAGCGAGGAACCCGCCCAACAAGACAAATACTACGAATCCGACGTGAATGATGACTACCGAGTTGGCGAGAAGCTGGTACCACATTCGAGTGAGATTCGCTAGGAGGGGGTGCGGTCCTCAGTGATGCCATCGAGAATCGATGACGCCGTCATGGTGCCTGTGACGTTGGTGGCCGTTCGGAACATGTCCGGAATGCGGTCCACGCCAAGAAGCACACCGAGCCCGTCGAGCGGAACACCGATGGTGCCCAGGGCTGGTGCCAGCGTCAACACGCTGGCGCTTGGCACACCGGCGACCGTAATGGACACGAGTGCGGTTGCGACAACGGCAACAGCCAAGCCCTCGAGTGGAAGTGGAATGCCGAAGAGCCATGCCAAGTACACCAGTGCTGTGCCCTGAAAGAGCGCGCTTCCGGCGCGGCCGACGGCGGCACCGAGCGCGATGATGAAGCTGGAGGAAGTACGCGACAGGTGGAGGCGATCGGCGCTTTCGAGCATCGCTGGTACGGTCGCAGCCTGACTCGTGGTCGCGAACGCGATCATCTGTGGCTCGAGACATTCGCGCAGGAAGTCTCGCACCGGTACCGACGAGAAATACTTCACGGCTGGAACGTAGAATACTGCGATGAACACGAAACACCCGATGATCACCGCCAGGACGAACACGAATAGACTTTGAAGTATGGCCCAACCTGATTGCGCGGTAACCGGAGCCGCGAGCGCGAAAACGCCAACGGGCGCTGTCCAGAGAATCCAGTGCACCAGTTTGACCATCGCCGCGACTACGGATTCGGCGATTCCGACAAGTCGCGCGCGATGCTCGTCTCCCAACGCACCGACGGCGGCGCCGAAGAAACAAATGAAGACGATCAGTGGCAGGAGTGCCCCGTCTGAGGCGGCCCGGAACGGATTGGATGGGATGAGCCCCAGAAAGAAATCGATCGGCCCAGGGAGGGTCGGAACGTCCGCGGTTGCCGTGGCGGCCACTCCCCGCGCCGCTTCGCTGGCAAGCGGGAGCAGGAGGCGCATCGTCCCCATCCCAAGCAGAATGCTGATGACCGTGGTGCCCGCGAAGAAGGCCATGGTGAGAAGTCCGAGTTTTCCGAGCTTTTTGAGATCCCCTAACCCGGCCACCCCCACAAATAGTGTGGCGGCGACGAGCGGCACCACGACCATTCTGAGAAGATTCACGAATGCGGTCCCCAACGGGGCCACACCGGTGGCGATGTCCATCAACAGGGGTATCTGCGTCGCCGATGCTAGGATCCCGAGCATAAGTCCGGCAAATAGGCCGATCGCAATGGCGACGTGAATCTTCATGGACTACCTTTCCGCGCTTCCCATAGCTTGGGTTGACAGTCGTTCCCACGGACGGGGGATTTGTGACGCACGCGCAAACAATGACACCACGATGGGCTTTGGTCCTTGGCGCCTCGAGCGGCTTTGGTGGCGCATGTGTCAGGGCCTTGGCGAACGCCGGCTACGACATAGCTGGCGTGCATCTCGACCGCAAGGCCGGACTCGAGCGCGTCGAGGAGATCAAGGCCACGGTTGAAGGGGCCGGCCAACGAGCGCTGTTCTTCAATATGAACGCAGCCGACGAAGACAAGCGCCAAGAGGTCGTCGATACACTCGCCAGGGATATCGAAGCAAACGGCGGTGGCGTCGCGGTGCTCATGCATTCGTTGGCCTTTGGGACGCTCAAGCCTTACATCGGCGACGACGTCTTGAGCAAGCCCAATATCCAGATGACTCTCGACGTCATGGCGCACTCGCTGGTGTATTGGGCCCAGGATATTACGCATCGAAAACTCATGGGGCGTGGCGGACGTATCTTTGCCATGACGTCATCGGGCTCGACGCGGGTCATCGAATCCTACGGCGCCATATCGGCTGCCAAGAGCGCTCTGGAATCGCACACCCGTCAGTTGGCTCTCGAGCTTGCGCCGCTGGGTATTACCGCTAATGCACTCCGAGGGGGCGTCACCGACACGCCAGCAGCCCGGCGAATTCCGGGAAGCGACCGGCTCTTCGAACTAGCGGCTCAGCGCAACCCGTACAAACGGCTCACGACCCCCGAAGACGTGGCGAATGCTGTGGTGGCTTTGTGCGATCCGGGTACCGATTGGATTACCGGCAACGTCATCAACGTTGACGGTGGCGAGGAAGTTACGAGTTAACCGGGATACTCGATCTTGAGCCGTGCGAGCTCATCTTCGAGCTGTTTCAATCGTTCGGTAATCACCACCTCAGCCGGCTTGGCAGTCGTGACCGGTACACCGCGTTTGTCCAGCAACGTTTCTATCAACTCGTCGGTATAGCCCACCACCGCATGCGCGATACACTTGTCGACGATGCGGTTGAGGCGTAGCAAAATCGCCATGGATTGGCGCACCGACAGAGAGAAGACCGATTCCGACAGGTGGCGGATCAATAACTCACGCAAGTGTTGAATCTCTTCGACCACTTCACCGGCAGCGAGGCCCCGGATGATGGCGAGACGACCGTACGTGTCGCTCGCGTCGAACCAGAGTTCCGCCCCCTGTCGTCGCAGGGGCCCTGTAACTTCGATGAGAATGTCGATGAGAAGGCCGAACTGGCGTTCGAGTGTCGAACCAACCTCGCTCGAGACACCGGCCGTTCGGACGGCCACCCACTCTGTCCATTGGGATACGAGGTCATCACGAACGGCCAGCAGTGCTGTTCGCGTCGCGATTATCGCTGGATTGGACGGGCGGGTCGAAAGACCCATCGACTTCCCCGAAGGCTGGAGAGGGGTGGGAATCTACGCAAAGGTGAAAGGGAGGTCAAAGCGACCCGATGGCCACTGTAACGACCACGGCATTCGAACTGACAGGCGCGGACGGCCGACCACTCAGCGGAGACGTCAGGACTGCTGAAGCGGGGCAGGATCGACCGGCAGTCATCATTTGTCACGGATTCAAAGGATTCAAAGATTGGGGGTTCTTTCCTCATGTGGCACTGCGCCTCGCGCGTGCGGGCATGACGGCCGTCTCTTTCAATTTCAGCGGAAGCGGCATTGGACCCGACGGGCAGACGTTCAGCGAACCGGATCGCTTTGGCCACACCACGTTTTCCAATGACCTGCATGACATCGATACGGTGATGGCCCAATGCCGTGCTGGAGACCTGGTAGATGGTTTGGCGCGTCCTACTCGCACGGGCCTGCTCGGCCACAGTCGAGGCGGTGGCACTTCTACGCTGTATAGTGCCGAACATCATGAAGTCAGCGCGCTGGTCACCTGGGCGGCGATTTCAACGGTCCACCGTTGGGAAGAAGATGTGGTCGAACGATGGCGGCGCGACGGCAAGACCGACATCGTCAATTCGCGCACCGGCGAAGTGTTATCGATGTACCTCGATATGTTGAACGATATGGAACAGAATGCGGGCCGGTTGGACATAGAAGCAGCCGCGTTGACGGTGAGATGCCCGTGGCTGATCGTTCACGGCGATGCTGACGAGACGGTTGACGTGGCGGAGGGACGCCGCTTGTACGCCGCGGCTGATCCGAACGTGTCGTCTATGGAAGTCGTAGAGGCCGGAAGTCACACCTTCGGGGTCCAACACCCTTGGGCAGGGAGTACCAAGGAACTCGACCGAGCCATGGACGTGACGGTCGAATGGTTCGTCTCACATCTATTGTAACAAAAAAGAAGGGCGACCGCTGCTGGGTCGCCCTTTCGCCTTACAGGCCGGCCGAGTAGAGCTCTTCTACTGTTTCGTCCCGGTCCGTTAAGATGGGTACTAACGCCCTTCGTCGACGCATAAAGAAGCCTGCGACGGCGAGGGTAGCGATGGCCAGAATGCCGACACTAAAGTTTCTGATGTTCGCCTCCTTGCTCGAGTCATGATGTCACCGAACCCGCTTCGCACCAATATACTGAACTACGCAAGGGGTCCAATGTTCCACTTCAACCTGCAACCACCAAAGGCTCAACGCCCGTGAATGTTGGCGATGCCCGATCGATGCTACGGCGCCATGATCCCGTTTGTGTCAGCGATCCGTCACGAAAACAGGCAGCCGTCGCAATCGTGTTGTTGCCGTTTGGCGACACCGATAGCGAAATCCTGCTCATCAAACGTGCCAACCGCCCGGGCGATCCGTGGTCCGGTCAGATGGCTCTCCCCGGGGGACGCCGAAGCCCCGAGGATGCAGACCTCGCCGCCACCGCGATCCGGGAGACGAGAGAGGAGACCGGGATCGATTTGGCCCGGGGCGACCTCTTGGGCCAACTCGACGATCATGCCCCCAAAACGCCTGAGCTGCCGCCCATTCTGGTTCGCCCCTTCGTGTTCGTATTGGAATCCCGTCCGTCGATCCGGCCGAATCACGAGGTGGAGCGCCACCTGTGGGCATCCGCCCACGGGCTTGAAGCGTCCGAACGAGAAGCTCGAGTGCGGGTCCGAGATGCGGATCTCATAGTCCCGGCGTTCCACGCGGAGGGCGAGGTAATCTGGGGGATGACCCACCGTATCATTACTAACTTCTTTGACTTAGGGAGTTGAGGTGGCGAGGCGAACTTGCCTGGAGGATAAGCCTCAACTATAATTTAGGCTGACCTAACTTTCGCAGGGAGTCATGGTCCCGCCCGCTCAAACAGGATTCAGCCGATCGATCGAAGATTATCTCAAGACCATCTACGAGCTCGAATTGGCAGGGGGCGCCGCTCAGACGAGCGCCATCGCCGAGGCCTTGGAGGTTGCGCCACCGTCGGTTTCCGGGATGGTCAAGCGGTTATCTGAATCGGGATTGCTCGAACATGCCCCATATCGCGGGGTGCAGCTCACGCGATCCGGGAAACGGGCGGCGCTCCGCATTGTCCGACGTCATCGCGTTCTCGAAACCTACCTCATGTCGAAGCTCGGCTACGATTGGGACTCAGTGCACGGAGAGGCCGAACGCCTCGAACACGCAGTGTCCGATGAGTTGATCGAGCGAATGGCGATGGCGCTCGGCAACCCGCAATACGATCCTCACGGTGCCCCGATCCCGACCAAAGATGGAGATGTCGAGGAGCCGGAGACTGTCGCGCTTTCCGATATTTCAGTAGGCGCGGTGGCGGAACTTCGCATGGTGAAGGATCGCAACCCTGAGGTGCTTCGTTATCTGGCCTCGCTCGGACTCAGGCCGGGTGTGTCGTTCGAGGTGGTGGGGCGCCAACCCTTCCGTGGACCGATCACCATTCGCGTGCAATCACCCGCAAGGAAGGAAACGGAGAAGGTGATCGGGAACGAGCTTGCGCAATCGCTCCATTGCGTCTTGGCCGAAGATGCAGTCGGGTAGGTTTACTTCTCCTTGGCGAGTTCCATACCTCGCAGGATGGCAGCCAGGCGCCGATCACGCGCTGGCCTGATTCGATCCGCGTCTTCCGCATAAGCTCGTTCGACCGCAGCTACGAGCTTGCGACGCTGTTCGGGTTCGAGTTTGGACCAGGTCGGAAGGTCTTCCCATATTCCCTCGTACGTTTGCAACAGGTGCTGAATGAACGCCCTCACCCCGCCTTCCCCGGCGGCGAGATGGTAAGTGAGGTGTGGTCCGGCTGCCGCCCAAGCGAGCGCGGGTCCGAGAGAAACCGCTCGGTCTAGATCGTCCACATCGATAACGCCCTCGAGTACGAGATCGATCGCTTCGCGCCAAACGGCGGCTGAGATCCGCATGGCTACGTTCCCGGGTACGGGTTTCTTGATCTCGACCGGAATCCGACCGAGGGCCCGCAACCATCCCTTGGCCAACTCGATGAGGGTATGGTCGGTCTCAGCCCCGGAAACGACTTCTACGAGTGGAATCAGCTCCACAGGAGTCTGCGGGTGGACGACGAAACATCGGTGATGGAGTGTGCACCGGGCCGCGATGTCTTTGGCCATGAAGGCGCCGCTCGAACTGGTGATTGCCCTCGCGCGTTGAGCCACCGACTCGATGCTTTCGAAAATCTTCTGTTTGAAGCGGAGATCTTCAGGGCCGGCTTCAATGATCCAATCCGCGTCCCTACACGCTTCGAGCAGGCTCCGCGCGACGACGAGATTGTGCAGTCCCGCTTCAACGTGCGGTGCGGTTGCTCTGTCCAACGCGACCAGCATCCTTGCCCGCATCTTGATTTCGTCGGGAGCCTTGGCGGTGGCGTCGGCATCGGCATCGAATATGGAAACCGGCCAACCGGCGGCGGTACATAGGGCGGCCCACCCTTGGCCGACATCGCCGAGTCCAATGATGGCAACACGCACATTTCCGTCAGTCATGCATTTTCTCCGAAAAAGATCGGCCCACCGGCTCACCGAACACCCGAGCGAGGAGCGACCGCATCCGTGGAACTACCACGTGACGAGCAACGGCCGTTGGTGCCCCTTTCGGACGCACCACTGTATGGCCCCTGTATTCATTCTCGTCAAGATCTACACTTAGCCTCAGCGTCTCGAAATCGAGGATTCCGGGGCTGATCACTTCGGCGATCGGTAGTGGGTCGTTGACGAAGCAGCCAGCCACGCCAAGCTCACGCTGGTGGGTTTCCACATAGAAGCGAAGCGCCGCCACCAACCATGATATCAATGCATTTGGACTCCGGGACAACCGCTCCAACTCGGACGCACCGAGGGCGATTTGGCGGGTGACGTCCAGTCCGACCATGTGACACGCCAGTCCCGATTCGAGGACGCATTCCACCGCCTCAGGGTCGGACCAGGCATTGAAGTCGGCTTGCCGATCTTTGCGTCCGCGTTCGTCCACAGTCCCGAACATGCCGATATGCCCACAGGTCTTCTCCAAGACCAAGGCCGAATCCCGTTCGAGGGCGTGCGCCAGATTTGTCAAAGGCCCCAGCGTAACGAGCACCACTGGTGTGGGCTGGACGTCGAGAACGTCGAGCAGCACGGTGGGGTTGGGGTCGACGTGCGGTGCCGGACCGACGGGGGCATACCCGACCCCTGATTCGCCATGCGTTTGCGTGGCGATGGCCACCGTTCGTCGAAGCGGTTTGCTCGACCCGGGGGCCACCAAGACGTCCGACCGGCCGACGAGGTCGAGCACGATGGTCGCATTCCGGTTGGTTTTGTCGAGTTCTACGTTGCCGTAGGTCGTCGTGACCGCGCGGACGTCTATTTCAGGCGACCGGGCAGCCAACGCCAGGGCAACGACATCGTCGATGCCCGGGTCGCAGTCAATGACGACGGGAGTCGTTTGCATGTAGAGGGGCGGAGGGCATCTTTCCGTTAGGCAATGAAACGGGATGGGAATGACCACGGAAGTACGGAGCCAGTATCAGACCTTGCTACGTGATTTCGGAGAGGGATGGTCGACCGGCGATGCCGCCAAGGTCGGGGCACTCTTCTCTGAAGACGGCACGTTCATTCCTGATCCGTTCGAAGCGGAAGTACGTGGTCGTGCGGCGATTGAGGCGTATTGGAAGGACCTTCCGCACGAGCAAGCCGAGATCGAATTTCGGTTTGGGGAAGTGTATTCGGTGGGCCCATGGTTCTCCGCGGAGTTCAAATGCACGTTTCGCCGTCGCCGAACCGGCGAGCCAGTAGACGTTCGTGGTGCGATTTTTTGTGAGACCGTCGATGGAATGATTTCGGAGATGCGCATGTACTACCACCGAACCGTCGGAGGCTGACAAAGCGTGTCGACCACGGTGCTGTTGGGAACCCAGGGATGGAAAGTTGGGGCGTGGGTCGGTCCGTTCTATCCTCACGGGACCACTAGCGCTGACAAGCTTGCCATGTACGCCCGAGCATTCGATACGGTCGAGGTGGGCTCGAGTTCGTTTGCGATCCCGGCCGAGCCCGTAGTCCGCGATTGGGCCGAACAGGTTCCCAGCGAGTTTCGATTCGCGTTCAAAGTGCCGCAACAGGTCACGCACGAACGGCAGCTGCAAGACACCGAGATCATCGTCCGGCGGTTCCTAGACCGGGTCTCGGTGTTGGGCGAGCGGTTGGGGCCGTTGTTGGTGCAACTGAGTCCGGCCTTTCGGCCGAACGATGAAAACCACTCGATTGTCGATGCGTTTTGTGGGACACTGCCCCCGGAGTTTCAATGGGCGATCGAATTTCGGCATGCCGGATGGATGACCGGTGCGACTCTCGATATGCTCCGTAGCCACGGTATCGCAACGGTCCTGGCCGATTCGCGGTGGATCCCTCGCGAGATGATTCCGGACCTGGCCCTTGAGCCAACGGCCGATTTTGGCTACCTGCGGTGGGAAGGAACCGGCCGGCGACTGACTGATGTTTCCCGGCCTCAACTCGATCGCGATAACGAACTAGATCTCTGGCACGACATCATCAACACGCTCGGCGAACGCGTTACGACGATCTATGGCTACTTCAACGATCAGTTTCAGGGACACGCGCCGCACAGTGTGAGGACGTTGCAGGAGCGCCTGGGTCAATCTCCCGTACCACCGGAGGCCATGCGTGAGCAGGCCGAGCTTTTTTAGCCTGGTAGGGTAGCCGTGTCTCGAATCCGGGTGCTGTTCATCGACGACGACGAGGCCATCCTCAAGACACTCTGCGCGTACTTCGAACATGAGGGTCACGAAGCGTTGCATGCCAGTTCGGGTGAGGCAGGGATTCGGATTTGGAGGGAATCCAAACCGGACGTGACGGTCGTGGACATGGCGATGCCCGAGGTGAGCGGATTCGACGTGCTGCAAATACTCCGCGGCGATGGTGCAATGATGATCGTGCTCACCGCCTTCGGCGATATCGAATCGGCCATGACGGCCATGAAGCTGGGGGCCGAGAGCTTTTTGACCAAGCCGATCGAGATGGAGCATCTGGTTCACGCTGTCGTAAACGCGGCAGAGAAAGCGAGACTGCAGCGAGAGAACGCTGAACTCCGAGACCTGGCTCAGCCGAGCTTTCGCGGGCTGGCCATCAGGGCGTTGATGGTTGCGGTACTGATTGCCGGAGCCTTGGCGATCGGGCGGTTGATCGGTGGGACTGGCGACGGGCCTGCACCGCGACCGTCTTCCGTCGCGATCGAGCCTCCGGTCTGACCCTCTCCCCCGGCATCGCGGCAAGGTCCCTATTTTTCCTCCATGATTGACAGTATCAACGTCGCCATCGGGCAAATCCGACCGCGGAAAGGCGATTACGGCGAGAATCTGCGCCGCATCGGGGGTGTCCTTGCTCAAATCGCGCAGCACGATGCACCGCCTGCTCTCGTCGTCTTTCCCGAGACGTTCTTGTCGGGATACTTCGTGCAAGGTGGGGTGACCGAACTCGTAGTCACCGCTGGTGCGCTCTTTCGAGACCTCGCCGCACAGCACGAGCATTCCGGCGCCCCGTCGCTCGACGTCGTGGTCGGCTTTTACGAGCAGTTCGACAACCGGGTCTTCAACTCCGCCCTGTACGCCTCGTTAGGGGGTGCGGCGCCTCGGATCGTTCACGTCCATCGTAAGGTGTTTCTGCCTACCTACGGACTGTTCGACGAAAAGCGATTTGTCGAAGAGGGCAACGAAATCAAGGCCTTCGATACGCGCTGGGGCCGAGTCGCGATGGGCGTGTGTGAAGACATTTGGCACTCCATTATCCCGACGCTGGCGGCACTGGATGGCGCACAAGTCATCATCGTGCCAAGTGCGGCACCAGCGCGCGGACTAGCGATGAGCAATACGGGCGTCGCGCGTCCCGAAACCGCAGACGCATGGGAGTCGAGAATCCGTGAGGTCGCGATAGAACATGGGGTCTACGTGGTGCTCGCGCAGCTTGTTGGGTGCGAAGGCGGGAAGATTTTTCAGGGGAATTCCACGATCGTGGCCCCTGATGGTGAGGTAGTTGCACGGGGTCCGGCATTCGAGGATGCGATCGTGACTGCAACACTCTCACCGACAGCCATCGCGAGGACCCGGGCACATCAGTCATTCTTGGGTGATATCGAAACCAAACTCGACATTCTGCTGCGTGGGCGTTCGCGTCCGGCAACGCTACGCTTCGACTCCCACGGTCTCGATCGACGCGGTGGCATTCCAGCGGTTACTGGTCGTGTACCCGTGATCGAGCACGGAGACCTGCCCGATCCAATGCAGATCGCACCACAGCTTGCCGAGGATTGGCTGGTGTCGTTTCTCCGCGACGAAGTGAAAGTCCGGCGCGGATTCGATCGGGTTCTCGTCGGCCTTTCCGGGGGCGTCGATAGTGCCGTCACGGCGGCGTTGGCGGTAAGGGCCTTCGGGCAGAAGAATGTGGTTGGTGTTCGCATGCCCTACAAGACATCCAGCGAGGAAAGCCTCAGTCATGCGAGCGACGTCGGAACGGCGCTTGGGATCGAACTCCAAACCGTCGACATTTCGGACGCGGTCGACGGATATGTCCGGGCCGTCGGCGATGATCTCGACGATACTAGGCGCGGAAACGTCATGGCACGCATGCGCATGATCACCCTCTTCGATCTCTCCGCCAAACTGGGCGCGCTCCCGCTCGGTACCGGAAACAAGACGGAACGGTTGCTGGGATACTTCACCTGGCATGGGGATGATTCACCGCCGGTCAATCCCCTAGGTGACCTCTTCAAGACACAGGTCCGCATGCTGGCGCGACACTTGGGGCTTGCCGACGCGATTGTCGACAAACCGGCCTCCGCCGATTTGGTACCGGGACAAACCGACGAGGCAGATCTTGGAGTGTCATACGATGACGCCGATCGCATCTTGCATTGGATGCTGAGCGGTTACCGTGACGACGCAATCGTGGCCTTAGGGTTCGCCGCGGAAACGGTCGCGCTTGTGCGGCAGCGACTGGACGCCACCCATTGGAAGAGAAACCTCCCAACGGTGGCCGTGGTGAGTGACACTGCGATCGGCGAGGGTTACCTGCGGCCCGCGGACTATTGAGGAGTGGCAATGTCTGACGACTTAACTCCGCGGCCGATGAGTGCATCTCGGTCGACGATGACCGAGTTGATGATGCCGAACATGGCCAATAACCTCGGTAACGTATTCGGTGGGGTGATTCTTTCGCTGCTCGACCGAGTCGCTGCCGTGGCGGCCATCCGACACTCCAAAGGCGCTAGCGTCACGGTGCACATGGATCAGGTGGAGTTTCGTGAGCCCATTCACCTTGGCGAGTTGGTCAGCGCCCACGCGTGTGTGGTACACGTGGGACGGACGTCGCTCGACGTTCGGGTGCGCGTAGAGGCCGAGAATATTACGACAGGTGTGCGACGCCATACCAACAGCTGCTACCTGACGTTCGTGGCAATCGACGAGGACGGAAAACCGCGACTGGTCCCACCGGTCATTCCTGAGACCGAGGACGAACGCAAATGGTTCGCCGAGGCCAAAGAACATCGCAAACGCCGAGACGCGCGTTGAAGGAGACGCGCGTCGTGGTCGTGATGAGTGGTGGGGGTGCCAAGTCCGCCGCCCACGTTGGATCGATGAAAGCGCTCGAGGAATTGGGGTTGAAGCCGGCCCATTTCGTAGGTACTTCGATGGGGGCTGTGGTTGCCGCGTGCTTTGCATCGGGCCTCACGTACGATGATGTATTGCGACGTATCACCGCTTTGACGCGGGGTGACGTGGCCAGGCTGTCACCCTCGCTCCTGCTCGGCCCATTCGCCGAGTCGTTGCTGAGCGACGGACCCTTGCGGCGAATCATCGCGCAGCTAGTTCCGGCCCGTGAGTTCTCCGACCTGCGGATACCGCTCACCGTCACAGCGGTCGACATCGACAGCGGCGACTTGGAGATCTTCGGGTCAGGTGGGCGAGACCACGTGCCCTTGAGAGACGCGCTCTATGCGTCGACCGCGCTTCCGGTGTACTACCCGCCCGCCGCGATCGGTGATCGGCTGTATGCAGACGGAGGCTTGAGGTCGGTGTTGCCCCTCGACATAGCGTACCAACTCGAACCGGACATGGTGGTGGCGATCTCCGTAGGCCCATCTTTCTACGCGGACGTCGGAAAGAAGGGGGCTGGACTGTCACCGATGTTGCGCGCCCACGATCGATCGATGCGCATCATGATGGCCCAGCAAACCGAGCGGGAGATCGCGCGGTGGAGTGAGGCAGACGTTCCACTGATCGTCGTCGAACCCTACCACCGGCAACAGGCGACCTTCGACGTCGCCGGAGCGATCGGGTACTTGGAGGAGGGATACCGCGCGACCATGCGGGCCTTTGCCAACACCGACCCTTCCTGGTTACCCCAAGCGGACATCTAACTAAAGGATGTCGCCGCTCCTCGTTCTGTTCCTCCTGACAGGCATCGTGTGGGTGTCGATCTACCTGGAGGAGCACATTGCGGTGGCCCGGGCGCTTGGGTCAGTGTTGCTGGCCATAGTAATCGCAGCGATTGCCGCAAACTTGGGGTTCTTGCCGAGCCAATCAGCGGCCTACGACGCCTTGGGCGGAATCGGTGTCAACATAGGTATCGCCTTGATTCTACTTGGAGTCGATTTCCGCTCGGTGGTTAAAGCCGGCCCCAGCATGCTGGTGGCGTTTGGCCTAGGTGTGGTGGGGACGGCGGCCGGTGCGTTGGTGGCAACGTACTTTCTACATGACGCCGTGGGCCCCGAGACATGGAAACTCGCAGGGCAGTACACCGGTACCTATACCGGGGGCGGGGTGAACATGGTGGCGGTCGGTCGCGCACTCGATACCTCTCCCGAGCTGTTCAGCGCCGCCGTGGCGGCAGACAATGTTACAACCACCATCTGGATGATCGTGTGCTTTGGCGCACCGGCGTTTCTCGCCCCGCTTTGGCGCGGAGTCGGAAGGTTGCACGAAACGCCGTTGGAACCCTCGCCCAAAGAGGGCATACCGGTCACGTCATCTCCCTTCATGTCGTCCTTGCGTGCGGTGACGGCAAAGGATCTCGCCGCTCTCGCGGCCATTTCGTTGGGCGCAGTCTGGCTTTCGGGCGTGTTGGCCGACCGGGTGCCGCAGCTGCCGGAGGTGTTGTGGCTCACGATGACGGTGTTGGTTCTGGCGCAGCTGCCCCAGATCCGCAACATTGCCGGTGGGCCGGTGCTTGGCGCCGGCATACTGCAACTTTTTCTTGCCGGTCTTGGCGCACAGTCCATCATTGCTCAGATCGTACGAGTGGGCCTTCCCGTTTTCTACTTCACCATAATCGTCGTAGCGATGCACGGTCTGTTACTATTCGGCGTCGGCCGACTTCTGCGTATCGACCTGGGCACGCTGACCGTTGCGTCTCAAGCGAACGTAGGAGGTCCGGCATCGGCGATGGCACTCGCGACTGCACGAGGATATCCGGACAGATTGTTGCCTGGAGTTGCTGTCGGGCTCCTCGGTTATGCGGTCGGCAACTTTGTGGGCTTCGGCATAGCGGGGTTGGCGCGAGCATGGCTGGGATAGACTTGGGCGACATGGACGAAGCACCCACCAAGTATTTCACGGTGGAAGAGGCCAACGGCACCCTTCCGTACGTCCGTCGCATCATCGGTGACATCATGGACGAATATGCGCGTTGGCGTGACGGCATCTTCAAGTACGAAGTGCTTTCCGCCGAGGTGAAGGCCGATGAAGGCGAAAGCGACGAGCAGGTCGCTCTGCGTGACACGGTCGAAACGATCGCCCAACGCATCAACGCATTGATCGAAGAGCTCGCCCAGGTCGGCTGCGTCTTCAAGGGCTTCGACGACGGACTAGTCGATTTCCGAAGCACTCTGGATGGTCGCGACGTCTACTTGTGCTGGAAATTTGGGGAACCCGAAATACGATTCTGGCACGAACTCGATAGCGGTTTCGCCGGCCGGCAGGCGCTCGCCCAACAACTCGTCGATGGAGGCTCGACCTAATGTCATTTGTGGAGTTGGCTCACCTGATGGGCTCCGCCCTGTGGATTGGTGGAGCGCTCGCCGCCATGGTTCTTGCAATTGGCGCACGCGACGAACCGCCTGCGGTACGGGTCGGCGTGTACCGCCTCCTGGCTAAGGTCCAGACCCTGATCATCGGGGTCGGGGCGATACTGGTGGTGGGAACCGGGATCCTCATGACGATGCAAATGTCAAATGACGCCTCTAGCGAACTCGTGCGCCAACCCCGTCTATGGGTGATGATAGTCGCAGGACTCGTGGGCGGATTGATGGTACTACTGATGGGGCTCCCGACGGCGATCAAGCTCGGTGGCCTAGCGGTGGTCAACGATCAGGGAGAAGCGCCTCCAGCCTTTGAGATGTTTCGCCGCCGCCAGGCAATCGTGTCATCGATTGCTGGAGTGCTTGCGTTGATTGCGCTCGCTGCGTGGAAGCTGCTCTGATTCTCTCCTATCCTTACCACCCATGAGTTCTTCATCCGGGTGGCGTCTTACGACATCCTATAGTGCGATCCCACATGAACGGGGTCGCTTGACGCGGTGGATTGGGCGGGGAGCCCTACGTGCTGCAAGTCACGTGGGCCGAGTGGCCAACCTACTGTATGAGATCGCTCGTGGGATCACGGATTGGCGGATATGGGTACCACGGGCCGTCAGCCAAGCCATCCAAGTTGGATATGGGTCGTTGTTTATCGTTTTGCTCACAGCGTCCTTTGCCGGCGGCGTAGTATCACTGCAGACAGGCTATCAATTCACTGGGAGCATTCCGGTCTACTTTGCGGCGGGTGTGATCGTGAAGTCGATCATTCTCGAGATGGGACCGGTCCTTACCGCGTTGATCCTGGCCGGACGCATCGGCGCCCAGTACGCTGCGGAACTTGGCACGATGCGAGTTACCGAACAGATAGATGCGCTCGAGAGTCTCGGTCGATCGCCCATATCGCACCTCGTCATTCCCCGCGTTGTGGCCGGCACGTTGTTGTTGCCGATCCTCGTCATCTTCGCAGATGCCATGGGGGTTGCCGCTGGATGGTTTGCCTCCAAAGGATCGCTGGGAATCTCGAACGCCGATTTCGTATTCGGGGTCCGGTTTTGGGTCGAGCCGTACGACATCTGGTACTCGATAGTCAAGTCGTTCTTCTTCGGATTGGCCGTCACCATCGTACCCTGCTACGTCGGGTTCAACACGCAGAAGGGCGCCGAAGGCGTGGGTCGCTCAACAACGGCCGCTGTCGTGAGCAGTTCCGTGCTGATCCTGTTTTTGGACGCGCTCATCGCGCAGGTGCTGTTGCGACCGTGACATGATCCAACTCAAGCAGATCCACAAAGCCTTCGGCGACAACATCGTGCTAGACGGTGTCGACCTGACCATAGAGTCTGGTCAAACCGTGGTGTTGCTCGGCCCGTCCGGCGTCGGGAAGAGCGTCATGCTAAAACATATCAACGGCTTATTACATCCTGATGCGGGTGAAGTGTGGGTGGACGGGGTCTGCATATCGGAACTCAGTCGAAAGGCCCTCTCGAGGCTCCGTAGCCGAATAGGCTACGTTTTTCAATTCGGGGCGCTGTTCGATTCGGAGGACGTGTTCGAAAACATCCGCCTCGGGATTACCGATGAGGATCGATTCCAAGACCTCGACTATTGCCGATCTCGGATTCGCGAATGTCTGCAACTCGTGAATCTTCCGCAGGATACCGCGGGCAAGTATCCGGCCGACCTGTCCGGCGGGATGAAGAAGCGGGTCGGTATTGCACGGGCGATTGCGGGAAGTCCTTCGTACCTCCTTTATGACGAACCCACGTCGGGCCTAGACCCGGTCAATGCTGATATCATTGATGCACTCGTAGAGAAGCTCCAAGAGGAACTGAGCGTGACGTCGGTAGTCGTGTCACACGATGTACGAGGGTCTTTCCGCGTGGCGGACAAGCTGGCGCTTCTCAAGGATGGGAAGATCGTTGCGACGGGAACGCCGGCCGAGTTGAAAGACAGCGACAATCTGGATGTTCGTGAGTTCCTCGAGAGGGACTTTGGCAGTTCAACCATGACCGAGCAGTAGTCTATGGATCTCCACTACAAGCAGGAACTGCAGGTTGGTGTTCTCGTTATCGCTGCGGCGACCATACTGATCACCGGATTGATCTGGCTGAGCGGGCGTAGTTTTGGAGCCGGGGTCGCAAAGTTCGATGTCCGCTTTGCGAGCATCCAGGGGGTCTCGAGCGGTGATCCCGTGCATATCTCCGGGGTCCGCGTGGGTCGTGTTGCGGGAGTCGATATTGAAGGCGTCGATCAAGTCCTCGTTAGGCTCGAGGTAAGAAAAGATTTCCGTCCGCGATCGGATGCTCGGGTAACGGTCAAGTCGTTGGACTTCTTGGGTGCGAAGTTCATCGACTACCGACCTGGCACATCGGGCGACTTCATCGAAGACGGAGTTGTGTTGGAAGGATTGGGTGAGGAGGATATTGCTTCGGTGGCTGCGGATCTCGCGGGTAACATGTCGGAGTTGGTCGGCCGGGGACAAGACTTGTTGTCTCCCGACATGGTGGAACAGGTTCAAGCCACACTCGCGGCAGCGGAGAGAGCTCTGGACGTCGTGTCGCAGGTAGGTACCGGCGGTCTGGTGGAAGAAGCCACCGCTATGCTGACCTCTCTCAAGAGTGCCGCGGCGCGTCTCGATTCGACCCTTGGGAATCCGGCGATCCAAGAATCACTGTCACAGATGGACGAGGTAGTAGAGGGGCTCCAGGAAATGACCGAAGGCCTGGCACTGGTCACCACTGCACTCGGGTCGGTCATGCAGAAAATCGATAGCGGCCAGGGGTCCATTGGGATGGCGATCAACGATTCGACCCTGCACCAAGACATGCACGAGGTGTTGGTATCGCTTCGCGGACTCCTCGACGATATTCGCGAGAACCCGGGTCGCTACGTACCACGCGCGATCAAAATATTCTAACTGCAGTTGACGGTTGACTGTTGACAGTTGACTGTTCTTGCCATGCTTTCCGCAACATTTCTCGGAACGTCGGCCGCGCGGCCCACCGTGGAGCGCGGTGTTTCTTCGATCGCGGTCAAGCGCGAGGGGGAGACTTTCCTGTTCGACTGCGGGGAAGGCACCCAACGACAGATGATGCGCTACGGGGTGAGCTTTGCGCTCTCTGAGATTTTCGTAACGCACTATCACGCCGATCACTTCCTCGGGATCATTGGGTTGCTCAGAACTCTCGGCCTCCAGGGAAGGGAAGAACCCTTCAAGCTGTATGGCCCCAAGGGTGCCACGCGCGTACTCGGTGGCGCCGTCGAACTCGGTGTCGAACGATCACCGTTTCCCATCGAAGTCGAAGAGGTGAGTCCGGGAGATCGGCTAGAGCGTGGCGACTATGCGCTCGAGGTCTTCGCGGTCGCGCATGGCCGGAGCGCGGTGGGGTACGCGGTGCGGGAGCACGTGCGCCTGGGCCGGTTCGATCCGGACAAGGCCCGCGCGCTCGGCATTCCAGAGGGCCCACTGTGGGGCAAGATCCACAAGGGCGAGCCGGTCGAAGTCGGCGAGGGAAGCGACAAGCGGATCGTGGATCCGAGCGAGCTGGTGGGGGCACCGAGGAGGGGCCGGCTTCTGGTATACACTGGAGATACCAGGCCTTCGGAAGACATCGTGCGCGTGGCCGAGGGCGCGGATTTGCTGATTCACGAAGCGACGTTTGGTAGCGAAGAGAAGGATCGGGCGAAGGAGACCGACCACTCGACTGCGGTAGAGGCGGCACAGGTCGCGCTGGCGGCCCGAGTGCGACGGTTGGCCCTGACCCATCTGTCTGCCCGCTATTCCGCCAGCCCGCGAGTGCTGTTGGAGGAGGCTCAGGAGGTGTTCCGGGACACCGTCGTGGCCAGGGACGGCATGACCATAGAGATTGCTCTCACTTGACGCTAGTTGGGGGCCTTTCTACGTTCCGATCCCCGTCAAGGAGGCCTCTTGGCGGGTAAGTTTGTTATGGGAAGCATGAGGCGTTGGCGGGTTCTTTCCCGTCTTCCTGCCTCTCCGCCTTCCCGTCTGTGGGGGGCTGTAGCTCAGATGGGAGAGCGCCGCGTTCGCAATGCGGAGGTCAGGGGTTCGATCCCCCTCAGCTCCACTTGGTCAGACGGGAGGTCGGGAAGTCGGGAAGACGGGAAGTTATGTTGGGTTTACTTCCCGCCTCTCCGCCTCTCCGCCTTCCCGCCTGTTCGGTGCCCCGTGGTGTAACTGGCAACACGTCTGACTCTGGATCAGAAGAGTCCTGGTTCGATCCCAGGCGGGGCAATACGACGACGGCGCGCCGACAGGCGCGCCGTTCGTATGTGCGCTCGCCTGGGACTCGGTTGCTTGCTACGCTCCGTGAGCGGGGTCAGATCCCGTGAAAAAGGCCGATTTACAATGGTTGTTTGCAAGCTCACGTGGACGGGTCGCTGGGTTACGCACGTTGTCAGCACCCTTACGTGTGGTGGTCGCAACTGTGCGTGGACTGCGGGCGACTGTGCGGACGCGACGTGCAATGGTCCCGCAGGTGTCAGCACCCTTCCCCACGCCGTCCGCAGGGTTCCATCCAACGTTCGTCACCGTTGCACACACCCATCGTTGGCTTACAAACATCGATGGGAGGTCTGTTTACCTTCGTCGCCGCCCGCATTTCCTGCCTTATCGCCCGTATCTCGTCGTGCCGCAGTCGTTCGTACCGGGTGGGACGCGTCCTACTGGTGAGGTATGGTGGACAAACGGTATTGGCTCACGTATTCACAACCATGTTCGAGCGTCAAACCCGACATCGTACCCTTCTCCTCGGGGCTGTGACATTATCGGACTCGAAGCGGCCGCGCGCCAGTGCACGACCGTGCAGCGCTTTCTTCGCGTACCTCGATCGTGCTTGGCTCGGAGCAGGTGTTCCTCCGTCCAGGCTGGAGGCAAATCATCGGCGCGTCAGCTTCGCCGAGTTCTTCCCTGCCTTTACCACATTCCAGGTTGGATACGAGGGATCTCTTTGGGTGCAACCAGTCAGATCCCCGGCAGATCTTTCCGACAAAGAGATCGAGTTGTACAACTTCATAGAAGATTTCGGGGCCTCCGGCTGGGGTGTGTTCGATCGAGCCGGGAGGACGAAATCTTTGGGGTGTGGCGAGATGACATCGATGTCCAGTGCGTCGTTCGCCTGCACGTGATAGAGAGGTGACTTGAAGGCCCTGTAGTGATCGGGACTCATCTCGGGCGAGGGTGCGGAGACAACAAGTGGAGACGAAATCATGAGCCAAGCAGAGCAAGACCGTCGTGTGGATTACGTAGAGTTCCTGACGACCAACCTCGAGGAGACCAAAGAGTCGTGAGTGAAATGATCCATGGACTTCGGTCATCCAGAATCGGGCTGATCGCAGGGCTCCTGGCGATTGCGACAATCATCAGTTCGGTTGTGCTGGGTCCCGGAGGCGCGCGTCCTCTTCGGATCGTTGGTGCCTGTATCGGGCTGGTGGCGTTGCCGTTCGCGGTCGTACCCATCTTCACACTCGTGCGCCGCGGTAAACCGACCGAGGGCGAGAGCTATCTGCAAACGACGACGCTAGTCGACAGCGGTCTGTTCAGTGTCGTACGCCACCCTCAGTATCTGGCCTACATCCTCTTCATGGTGACGTTCGGTCTGCTGGCGCAGCGGATGGTTGTCACAGGTTTGGCGATCGTTGCGAGCGTCCTACTGTACTGGAACGCGATCCTCGAGGAGGACGAGTGCTCAGATAAGCTGGGCCAGGCGTATCGGGACTACATGGAGAGAGTACCGCGTTTCAATCTTGTCGTGGGCGTGGCTCGAAGGCTTCGACGACAGGGCTGAGCCAACTGCCTAGCGAGCGGTACGCTACTCCCCTTCCAGTTCGGCCAAGTACTGCCGGCACTCGATTTCCTCGAGCGTCCGTGATTCGTCTGTCTGGATGACGAAGTCGCCCCACTCGCCGGCAGGGGCGGGCTCGAAGGTGTCGATGTCCTTAACTGGTCGCAGCGAGATGATCATGCGCGAGGTGCCGGGACGGTAGGCCTCGAGGTGCTCCGGCGTGCCAGTACCGCGCGCAACGTGGAACCCGCCGACCATGTGCAGCACGAGGGCGTCCGGCTGCTCGGCCAAGTACTCCGAGATCCGGTACGCCATCGTCGCGTCCCACAGCACCTGGCTGTGCAGTTGGTTCCCCATATTGTCGTGCGATCCGGCGGGTACCCGGGCTTGTACCGTATCCTTACCTTCTTCGGGCTCGGGGATCGGCAGACCGCACTTCATACCCTCTTCTTCCATCACCTTGGAGATGACCCGGATCCACTGGTTCCGGTACTTCTCGGAAGGCTCTCCATAAGGCAGCGGCGCGAGACTCGCCAACGCCTCGGGACTCAAGTCGTACAGCGACTCGCGCCCGTACCTGGTAACCCGAGTCGTGTACCGCCGTGGGGCGTTTGCCGCGATCACGGCCAGCCCGTTCTCCTTCGAGAACTCGATCAGGGGCCGGTAGTCGGTTTCGTACCTGGGCCACGGCCGGCTGTCGGTCCGGAACGCCTTCTCCGTGATGAGGTCGGCCAGGTACTCATCGACGATGGGCTGCGCATCGCTTTGAAAGAACTCCAGCGATAGCGCTACCGGGCGGGGCGCGCCGGCGTTCGAACCCGGAGCTCCATAGGCCCCGTACGCCCGCTCGAGCAGTTCGGCCTCGAGCATGTGGCCAGTCGGGTCGTCGTGGGCCTCGCCGATGAACACGACCTGGTGCCGTCCCATCTCGCCAATGATGTCGTCCATCGACGCAGGTTCGCCGGCTCCAGTGAACACGCGGTATTTGCCCGCCACGTACAAAGAGTCCTGGGCGTGGGCCGGCAGCGCGATCAGCAATAGGAGCGGCAGCGCCGCGAGAATCATCTTTGTTTTCATGGCAACGAGGATAGCACCGTGACGGGCCGATAGGGAGTTTCGGCATCTGTGACAAGTCCTCGCCAAGCATCGGTGCTGGGTTTCTTGCGCGCACACTTTCAGGCGCTCAAGTTGTGTGAAGCTGAGATTCGATCTTTCTCCAAAGGAGGAAAGGGTTTCATGAAGGCGTTGACTGCATTCGCTGCTTTCGCGGTAGCAGTGGTAGTGCCGCCTAAGGCCGTAGGACAGGTGCCGGCGCGGTTTCTGGGAACTTGGGTCGTCGATGCGGAGGCCACTGCCAGCACCATCGCGGCCGATCCCAATATGGATCCGGAGAACAAGCCCGGGTGGACTGAGCGATGGCTCTCGTCCGGGACGGAAGTCGAAATCGCTGGGACGTCGATCACTTTTCGCCATCTCGAAGGAGCGACATTCGATCTTGCCGTTTCCCTCGAGGATGACTCGGGAGATCGCACGTTACTGTCTGCGGTCCTACCTGATCCTTCCCGACAACAGGAGATGAAGCTGTCGGTCGAGTTGCGCCTCGACCAGGGAGGAAGGATGAATCTCAGGATTGGCGAGGAAAACGATTTCGACCTCGTGGTATGGCAGCGCAGCGACGATGCCGGGCCTGAGCGCCGGGCACCGGCATTCGGTGATGCGATAGACTATTTGGATAGCCTGAAGTCCTGCGGCCCGGGAGAGTTCCGCTTTTCCTATCCCGGTATCGGTGCCTACCACCAAACAATCCTCGGTTGGGAGGACGATCGCTGCCGGGTGCGAAGTGAGCACACACAATTCACCGTGATGTGCGACTTCAGCGCCGAGACGATCGAGCTGTTGACATCCGATGCGAAGTACGAAGAGGCGAGGAGCGGGATCCTGAGCGGGTCGACCGACTCCGAAGAATCGAGACGAATGGCCGAGGAGTGTCGCGCGGAATAAACGATGGGCCGACACGATGAGCCGAGGGATCGGGACGGACTAGATGACTTGGTCTAGACGACGTTTTCTAAAAGAAGGCTCTGCAGCGGCCGCTATGGCCGCAGTTTGGGGCTGCGGTTCGCAGCGCCCGGAAGACGCCGTACTGACCGGAGCGCGGCGAACCTTGGCCGATCCCGGGCCCATGGTGCCCCCGGTGCCGGCAATTCTGTTGACCGTTAACGGCGCGCCGGGTGATCCGGATGAGATCTCCGTCCTGTGGACGTTCGTGGTGAACGGCGATCCGCCGCAGGTCGGAGTGAGTGCGGGTTCCGAACATGTTGCCCGCCAACTTCTGGAGCGGCACGACGAATTCGTTCTTAACATTCCGACCGTATCGCTGGTCGAAGCCTTCGACACCGTCGACATGAACTCGAGTCGTGTCGCGGACAAGTTCGCGTTGTCTGGGCTCACCCGAGGACGTGCAGTGGCGGTAGACGCTCCAACGGTGGAGGAAGCACCGATCCACTGCGAGTGCAGGACCATTGCCTCGCTGGATGTCCCGCCCGTTAGAAAACTGTTCATCGCTGAGGTCGTCGCCACAACCGCCATCGAGGGTGCGGTGGACCAGTCGGGGCGCCTGGTGGTCCCGAACGTGCCGTTCTTCGGAATGACCGCCGGTAGCGGCGAACACTATACAATGGGAAATCGCGTGGGCAACATCGGAATGACGGCGGGTAGGACGGATATCAAGTACTAGCGCATACATTTGGTCGATGGGCATCTATCCCCAACCCAACTCCTGGCTCTGCGGCCCGTTCGCACTCAAGCACGCGCTGATCGCCCTTGGCGTGTTCGAGAACGAGTGGGCTATTGCCCGTGCCGCAGGAACGGATACCGGCGGCACTGACGAACGGGATCTGGCGCGGGCGGCCCGGCAACATGATTGCAGTGTGAGAATGATCCGCGTGCACTACGCAGAGGACGCTCGCGAGGAACTCGTACATCATCTCGATGCGGGAATGCCCACGCTACTCTGCATCGAACAATGGGATCATTGGATCACGGCCATGCACCACGAAGATGGGCGCTTCGTGCTTTTCGACAGTCGCGGGCCTCACGTGATTCGTGTGATGACGTGGGAAGAGCTCCAGCCCAAGTGGGAGTATCGCGAAGAGTCAGGGGGGGGCATTTACGATCTACACCCAGTGGTCTCCCGAAATCGGCACGCGAAGGGCACGGCCTCGTTTTCCCTCGAGCGGGCAAAGTGGCTTGCCCGGCCGCAGCACGCAGGGTTGGCCCGGCAATGGAGCGACTATGCCAAGTTGCTATTGGTTCACGGCAGGTCGCGCCCGACTGGCGGCAATCACGACATGTTCTCGCGTTCGTTGAGCGATGCGCTAGAGGGTCTGGAACAGCGCCTGGTCGCCGAGGTCGACACCAGGATGGGATCCACCGATGCCGATGGGACGCGTCAGGTGCTCGAGCGATTGCGGTTCGTGGCTGACACGTATGCCCTCAATATCGATGCCGAGCGTGAATTGGGCCTGGCCCCAGCGATACATGACTTTGTCATCAACCGGCTCCGGATAGCCCGTCCGGTAGAGTAACTTCTGGTGCTTCGCGAAACGCACCGACGGCCTGCGCCGTAAGTGTGTTTGAATTCCTTGTTTGGAGGTAGCTGATGCGTGCATGGAAAGTCAGTCTCGCTTTGATCTTTGGGCTCGGATGCGCCTCGGGCGGTTCGCGGGGCCCGACCTTCGAGTACCAACCAACGAGTGGCCCGGCACGATACACGATGGCCGCGGACAACACTGTTCTAGTGGATACCCCGATGGGCCTTCAAGAAAGCGGAGACTCGACGCGGGCAACCGTGGCGATCACCATTGGTGGTGCTACCCAAGGGGGGCGTGAGGTCACCGCATCGTACGAAGCTTTGACGATCTGGCTGACCGGTGCCGCAACAGGAAAGACCGAGGGTGGCTCCCTCATCGACCAACCAATGTCTGGTACACTCTTGCCATCGGGTCGTATCGAGTTCTCGATTGATGTCGAACCGCTTAACGGGTTGTTCGATTCCCAGGCCGCGTTGGCGGACTTCTTGGTCCCGATGCCCGAGGACGGAAACACGGCCCAGCCTTGGCAGATCAGTCATACGACGACGAGCGGCGGTGTCTTCGACGTAACGTCGACGTTCGAGGGCAGTGGGCAGATCATTGGTGATACGGTGTGGAATGGCAAGCCGGCCAAGGTGATTCGTGTCGATGGTGACCTAACCCAGAACGGCAGTGGACAACCCGCAGAGTCTCCGGCCGCGATCGAGTTCCGGTTCACTGGAAGTACGACGGCGATCTACGTTTGGGACCACAACGCGGGACTCATGCTGGCCGCGGTTTCATCGGCCGAGTTGCAAGGCCCCCTGACGCTTGTCGGTTTCGACATGACGATGCAGGCCACGACCGAGGTAACGGGGCGGATACAACTGATTCAGGAGTGAGGTTGGAATTTCCTTCACGCCTTCTTCATCGATAATCGAATACTCTTCTCAGGCATGAGCCAAACGTTGTCTGCCCGCGACCGTGTCGAGCGCCTGGAAGGTCTCAGAACGCTGATCGGCAATACGCCGCTCCTAGCCATCGATCTCCGCTTTCGTGGTAGGGATAGGGTCGTGTTTGTGAAAGCGGAAAACCTGAACATGACGGGAAGTGTCAAAGACCGCATGGCGTACCACATCGTGCGGCAAGCGTACGAATGTGATGTGCTCCGTCCGGGGATGCGGATCATCGAGGCCACGAGCGGGAACACCGGAATCTCGTTTTGTGCCGTTGGCCGTGCCCTCGGCCACCCCGTAACGATCTTCATGCCCGACTGGATGAGCCATGAGCGTATCAATCTGATCCGTTCTTTCGGCGCCGAAATCCGGATGGTGAGCCGCGACCAAGGCGGCTTCGTCGGCAGTATCCAGCGCGCCGAATTGATGGCGCTCGAATCGGATCTGTCTTTCTTGCCACGGCAGTTTTCGAACGAAGAGAACAGCGTTGCTCATCACGAGACCACGGGCCCCGAAATCTGGTGGCAGCTGCAATCGAGGGAGCTCACGCCCGATGCGCTGGTCGCGGGCGTCGGCACCGGTGGGACTATCATGGGAGCGGGTAGATTCTTACGAGAGATGAACCCCAACGTGAAGGTCCACCCGGTCGAGCCGGCATCATCACCCACTCTCTCCTCCGGCCATCAGGTTGGGTCACATCGGATCCAAGGGATATCAGACGAGTTCATCCCTCCCATCGTCCATCTCGAAGATCTTGACGAAGTGCTGGCCGTCGACGATGGAGATGCCATCGTCATGGCACAGAAACTCGCCCGCGAGTTGGGCTTGGCCGTGGGGATTTCGTCTGGAGCAAATTTCATTGGCGCACTTCTGGCGCAGGAGCTCCTCGATGCGGATGCGGTCGTTGCGACCCTGTTTCCGGATAGCAACAAGAAGTACTTGAGTACGGACCTCCTACGAAATGAGCCGGTGAAGGATGAGTTTGTTTCGACGGAGGTCGAGCTTCTTGGCTTCACGAGCCTTCGCCGCGTATGCCGCATTTGCGATCCCGAGGAGCACGCGACTCCGTAGTTTCGTATGGCGTTCCCACGACTCATCCGTTTTGTGCGCGGCCCGCTCGTAGCGGCGTGTTTGACCATGCCTTCATGGTTGCAGTGTCAGAGCGACGGCAACGAATGGACTATTGTGGCTGGGGCGGCGTTGGGAGCATACAGCGGCGGAATCCTCGGCACGGTGGGCGGCGTCATGCCGTGCGGTTACGCGCTCAACCCTTCGAGCTGTAGTTTGACTTGGACCCTCGTTGGCGCTGGGATTGGCGGCGTTTCCGGCGGTCACATCGGTAGCGTGAGCCGAGAGCGGATGGGTGATTTGGCTACATCGGCTGCGATCGGCTTCGGTGTCGGGACGGCAGTGGGCGTGGTGCTGGCCCCGTTCGTACATCACTACACATGGCAGGATGCACTCGCCATTGGCATGATCGGAGGTGCGATCGGTGCATCACCCAAGGGTGCAGCCATCGGATTGGCAGCCGGTCTGGCCGGTGGGGTGCTTCTGTGGCGGGTCATACCGACGGCCACCAGCGAAGACGCGCTGCAAACGGCGTTGCTGGGTCTCGCAGTGGGCGGAATATCCGGCTGGATGGCAGAGGCGCTCCAGGTAGGTGGGAATGGGGCCGTCGTGTTTCCGATGAGCGTGGCGTTCTGACGTGTTGAGGCGAAGGAGGTTGTCGGCGCCCGTTGGTTGGTTGCTGGTCTTGGGAGGGTGCGCCTTGGGCCCAGCGATGACGACTGACGTCGGCCGTCGCGGGTGCGACGCCTACACGAGTGAGAATGTGGCAGTGTTGTGGATGGTGCCCCGGGACGACAACGATCGACGACAACTCGATTCATGGTGTCGGGCAGTGGGCCCGATCGTGTTCGTGCCCAATGCCTCGATCGAAGTAGCCGATGCGGGACCCGCCGATCCGGTCGTGTTGGCCGTATGGAACGTCTCGCTGGGTGCTGGAAACCTCAGAGCGTTTTTGGAGCGCGAGATCGGCCTGCGTTGCGGCCCGCAGCCCCACGTCGAAACTCATGCGCTTCTCTTGTTGCAGGAAGCGTTTCGCCAGGACGAAAGCGTGCCGCCAGATCGACCGGGGGCAAAGAGCCAGTTTACGCTGCGTGAGCGCGAGCCGATTGGCGAACGCGTCGATATCGAGCGAGTGGCGAGCGAGTGTGGGCTTTCGCTGCTCTACATCCCGAGCGTGCGAAATGGAGACCGGGAAACGGGGGGTAAGCGGGAAGATCTGGGCAATGCGATTCTGTCGACGCTCCCTCTGCGAGATCCATTTGCGATGGAACTCCCCCGCGAAGCTTCGCGGCGGGTAGCCACGGGGGTCGTGGTCGATTTTCCCGACGGCAGATCCCTCCGGGCGTTGAGCCTTCACTTCAACACGTTTCCCGGCCCGTGGAAGCTTCTACGGACAGGAAACAGCTCCCGTGTGCGTCAGGCGTTGGCCCTAGCCGAGGCGCTCACCTTGATGGAAGCGCAACCCGGAGCGGAGCAAATTGCCACCCTGGCAGGCGGCGACATGAACACGTGGTCCACCCATGAGGGAGCGTTCCGGCAACTCATGGCTGCGTTTCCCGATTCACCCGAGTGGCATGGGGAGCCGACAAGAGGGTCGTTTCCCACCGACCATTTGTTTTTCCGAAAGGGTTCGACGCCGAACGGATTCAGCACTCCGGTTTCCTACCATCCGGTCACCGTCGATTACAATTCGGACCACCGTCCGGTTATTGCGTGGATGTTACTCGGGTCCCGGTAGCGTCGGAAGCGGCTGTCGGGAAATCGAGGTCGTCGATGTCCACGTCCACATCGTCGTACCAGCGTCCTCCACCGTAGTGTGGTCGGACTACCCCGGGATATCCCCACCCTGGATAGCCTCCGTAACCTCCGTAGCCTCCGTAGCCCCCATACCCACCGTACCCGACGTAGACTGAACTCCCGGCGCATGCCGGCAGTCCGAGCGCCAAGACTAGGCCCAAACACAGTCGCAACGTTTTCATCGGTTTCCCCTCTCCGGTATGGGCCATTGCTGCAGCGCGATTCCGGCCCCGGTGGGGTCTACGATGATCGCGGTCGTGCCTTGTCGAACGTCCGACCGGGGAGCGAACAGGACGCGTCCACCCAGCCCTTCGACGCGTCGTACGTATGCCGGGGCATCGTCGACCCTGATGTAGGGAAGCCAATTCGAGCTTACCCAGTCCCACGGGGTCATCGTTACTCCGGCGCGCGGTTCCCCGTCAGTCTCGAGGACAAAGTAGTCCTGATCGATTCCGCCGTCGGCCTTTTCTTGGGTGTAACCCGCGAGTTGCTGGTAGTAGGACAACGCCGCATCTGTGTCGTCCGTCCAGAGTTCTTGCCAGAGCCAATCGCCAACGTCGGCCTCACGGTCGATCGGGTCGCCTCCCAGCGGAACGACCAACACCACGAGCGCTCCAGTCGGGTCGGCGACTATCGCAAACCGGCCGCGGTCGGGCCGGTCCTTGGGATCGCGTATGACAGTACCGCCGGCGCTGACCGTTACGGCGACGGCGTCGTCGACGTTGGGCACTGAGATCCAACTGACCCACTGAGAGGTGTTGACATCAGCCTCCTCTGAAATGTCGGCCATTCCCGCCATGGGCCTGCCGTCCAAACTTGCCAGCACGTATCTGGAATCGCCCGTTGGCGAAAACGTCCACCCGAACAGTTCTCCGTAGAATGTTTGCGCGGCCGTGAGATCGGTGGTGAGTAGATCGCGCCAGACGAACTTGCCGACATGGCGCTCGTTGGTTGGCTCGGGCGTGATGGAGGGGAGAGGGGGTGTGGAACACGCGGCCAGGACGACAGCCGTCCAGGTGATCAATGCCGGGAGGAGACGCCTACGCCCCGTCTGGTGGTATGGTGTTTTGATCTGGGTTGGTGTTCTCGGCACTCGGTTCCTTTGGTGTGATGTTCGCGGGGTCTAGTCCGGTCTTGAGCGGCGGTTCAGACGTCATTTTGGGAGGCGCCGTTGCTTTCCTTTCGAGTGCGTACTCCACTATTGCCGAAAGAGTTTCCTCGAACTCGTACCCAGCAACATCGGCGGCCTCCATGAAAGATACTCCCTCGGTGAGATCGGGGTTTGGGTTGACCTCGAGAACGTAGGGGACGTCGTCTGGGCCGATACGAATATCCAGTCGAGCATAATCACGGCATTCCGTTACTTCGAAGGCCCTCAGTGTCACCTCTTCGACCCGCGCGAGCAGTTCGTCCGAGATCTTGGCGGGACACACCGAATGCACCATGTGATACACCTCGGCGAGGGGATTCCACTTGGCCGCGTAACTGATCAACGGCGGATAGTCTTCCGGCAGTTTGGAGAAGTCCCATTCGATTGGCGGTAGGACTTCGGGCGGATCGTTTCCCAGCACGCCAACGTGCAACTCCTTGCCGGTGATGAACTCCTCGATAAGGACGGGCGCTCCCCACTCCTCGAGGACATAGGCGAGGCGGGTCTTCAATCCGTCGAAGTCGTTGACGACCGATCCCTTTTCAACTCCGGAGCTAGCGTCTTCCCGAGCGGGCTTGACGATGACCGGATAGCGAAGTCCATGGTCTTCGGTGATGTCGGGTTCGTACGTCTTTACGAACCTGGGTGTAGGTATTCCGGCGCCGGTCAAGACGTCTTTGGTGAGTCCCTTCTTTTGGCAGAGCGATAACGCAAAGGGGGTTGCGCCGGTGTAGGCAATTCCGTAGACCTCGAACATCCCGGCAACGTGCGTCTCGAGTTCGGGATCATCACGAAAATGCTCGACGAGATTGAAGATCGCATCTGGTTTTGAACGTTTGAGCACGCGTTCGAGCTTGTGCACGTCCTCGGCGATATTCACACCGCGCGCGCGATATCCGAGGTGTCGCAATCCACGGACGACGGCATTGTATTCCTCTAGTACTGTCGTGACCTTGATGTCGTATTCGGGTTTGAAGTCCAAGGATTTGGGGTCAACCTCCTTGAGCTTCTCGTAGACGTCCTCACCGGTATGGTTGTAGAGGACGATGATGTTCGGTCTGGCGTCGGACATGGTCAGCCTATGGCCAGGTAGCTCCGTACTCTTCGGCCAGTGCTTGCAGGCCCAGTGGTTCGCCGATGATGGTCAAGCGATCCCCCTCTTGCAGTTTGGTTGCACCGCGAGGCACGATGGACTGGCCTCGCCGCCAGATCAATGCTATGAGGCTGCCCTCCGGCATCCGGAGGTCACGCAGTGCCCGGCCGTTGAGTGACTCAGTCTTGGTACCGGCCTGTACGACGAGCGAAAGGAACCGATCGTTGCGAAGGAGTACCTCTTTCATTTCCTGCTCGTCGACACTAGCCAACCATTCAGTGGTGAAGTTGTCGTCTTCGACGCGTCCGGCAAGTTGCGCGAGGATTCTGAGGTGACGTCCGGGGTCCTTCTCGCCACTCACCAGCATGAAGATTGCCGTGACATCCGCATCATCGATCCGCAATCCGTCCTTAGCTCTCACCAACGCAATCTCGGATTCATCGAGCGCCGGCAGGCGCACGTGGAGGAGTGCTGAGCCGTGAGCCACTGGAGCTCCCACAGAGATGCTGCGGTGAAAATCGGCCTCCAGTTCGCTGGCCTCGACCGGCAGACGTTCGGTGAGTCTTTCGCATCCTCTCCTGACGATCTGATCGAGATCCACAGGTCCGGCTAGGTCCAACACGTAGGCCCTGGCGACCACCTCGTCAAAAGGATCTTCGGCCCGGGCTCCCTTCTCCTTCATGATATCACGTAGCTCGCGGTCGAGGCCCGCGAAACGTCGCCGTCCCAATCGCTCGAACACGTGGAAGATTGCCCCGTCCCGTTTGATGTGGTCGCGAGCGTAGTAGTTGTACCAGCCAAAGCCCACAGCCGTCACGCCCACGGTGAACAATACCGGGAGCCAACCCATCTCTCCGACCAGAACCAAGGCGACAAACAGGCCAATGAACTGTACCCACGGGTATCCGGGCGATCGGAACTCAGGATCGTACGACTCGATGCGGCTTTCCCGCATGACGATTACGGACACGTTGATGAGTCCAAAGAGCAACAGTTGCAATGCGCTCGCGACTTTGGCGACCTGCGCAACGTTCAACGCGAGAAGGAACAAAACCAACGTGCCACCGGTCACGAGGATCGCCGGGATAGGGGTGCCGAACCGACTAATGGTGGCTAACTGCTTGGGGAGCAACCCGTCTCTTCCCATGGCAAGTGGGTAGCGAGATGCCGCGAGGATTCCGGCATTCGCCATAGAAGCAAATGCGACTATGGCCGAAAGTACGACCAACCACTTGGCGACCGTCGCGGGGATCGAGCGCTCGAACGCCATCGCGGTATCCGCCACCGGCGTGAGACTTTGGCTGAGTTCATCCACACCCAAGATGGCCACCATGAGGTAGACGCCCACGACGTAGATCACGGTAACGGTCGCTAACGCGAGCGTCATGCCAAGCGGGATATTGCGTTCCGGTCGGTGAACCTCCTCTGCCAGGCTGGCAACGTTGGTCAGGCCGATGTAGGAGACAAACACCAGGCCGACGGTGCCGAGGAGTCCGTCGATGCCGTTCCGCAGCAGGGGCGAGAAGTCGTCACCTGGCATGAATCCACCCGGCCGCCCGGCCACCTCGACTATTGCGCTGAGTATGAATACGCCGAGTATGGTGAGCAGCGTCACGACGAAGATGCGAATCAAGCCACTCGTGCGTCGCGAACCGAGAATATTGAGGACACAAAACACGATCGCGAGCGCAATCGACGTACGAAATACCGGTACCTCGATCACGATGGCGACGTAGACGCCCATGCCGATGAGTGCGAAACCACTTTTGAGGACCAAAGTCAACCACGTGCTGAACCCGCCGATCGTGCCTACGAGAGGCCCGAGCGTTCGGTCGAGGTAGTAGTACGTGCCGCCGGCTTTTGGCATCGCCGTCGCAAGCTCGGCCATGCTCAACATGGCGGGGATGATCAATATTCCCGCGATGATGTAAGCGATGACCACGCCTGCTCCAGCCTCGGCAGCAGCGATGCCGGGGAGCAGGAAAAACCCCGAGCTGATCATCGCTCCGGTAGAGATCACGAAGACGTCGAGCAGTTGGAGTTCTTTGCGGAGTTTCTGTGCCATGAACGACTAACAAACCATTGCCTGATGCGTCAACTGACTCTACTCGGCGTGCTGGTGTTCACGTGGTCTTGCGGCGGACAGGCCCAAGAACGTGCAGCGAGCACCTCCTTTGCGGAGAAAGTGCAAGCGCTCTCCGAGCCGGGGGGCTTCTTCGACACCGACAACCTCATCTCGAATGAGCGGTCCTACCTCCACGTTATGGATGCGCTAACGCGCGAAGGGGTCGAAGGCGGGGCGTACATCGGCGTGGGTCCGGATCAGAACTTTTCGTACGTAGCGCAAATTCAACCCGTAGTCGCCTACATGATCGACATTCGGCGCGACAACATGGTGCTTCATTTGATGTTCAAGGCCATGTTCGAACTGGCTCCGACCCGGGTTGAGTTTCTGTCGCTGCTCGTGGGTCGCTCAACGCCGCCGGTAGACGATGGGTGGTCAACCTGGTCGATCGCCGAACTCGTGACGTACTTCGACACCGCAAGCGGCGAACAGGGTGTGATCGACATGGTACGCGCGAGCATTGATAGTGCGGTGCAGACATTCGGTGTGCCGCTTTCGGACGACGATCGGAGCAACCTCGATCAGTTTCACCGGACATTCATTCGCGAGGGACTAGCACTACGTTTCAACTCGTACGGGCGGTCTCCACAGTCGTACTACCCGACCTATCGCGATCTCCTGTTGGAAGAGTCCGTTTCAGGCGAGCGACTGAACTACCTATCCACGAGCGATCGGTACAGCGTCGTTCGGGATCTGCAACTCGCCGATGCCATAATTCCGGTGGTCGGCGATCTGGCCGGTACTCGTGCGTTGCGCGCCATCGGACGGGACATCGACGATCGTGGACTGCGTGTCTCAGCGTTCTACACGTCCAACGTAGAGTTCTATCTGTTTGGATCGGGCACCTTCTCGGCGTTCTCGACCAACGTACGCACGCTCCCAATAGATCGACACAGTGTGTTTATTCGGAGTTTGTTCCGGAATCCGTACGGTGGCCGGCATCCCATGACGATTCCGGGATACGCGTCAACTCAGTTGCTGTGGCCGATCGCGGATTTTGCACGGGCGGAACTGGCGGGTGAGATCAGGTCGTACTGGGATCTTGTCGACCGCTACGTGCCAAACTAGCGTCTGTCTGTAGGTCTTCCCAACCGGGCAATCGCCTCGGTGGCCTCCGTGACAAACGGGCGCAATTCCGGGTCGGCGTGCTCCCATGCGCGAGCGACGAAGGAATAGGCTTCCATCGCCTCTTGGCTATTCCCCAATCGCTCGTTCACGCGCGCACGCTCGAGCACCCACACCACGTCGATGGCGCGACCGACGGCGAGCGCCGTGGGAAGATCATCCTCGAGGCGCACGCGCGCATCTTCGGTACGTCCTAGGGCTGAAAGCAGTTGGACTCGCGTCACGCGAGGGAGATAGCAATACGAGCAGGCCGTATCAGGCAACGCGGTGAATTGTTCGAGCGCAGCCACCGAATCACCACGGGCGAGAGTGAGGTAGGCAGCGACAACAGCTTGCTGATACAGGCCATAGGCCTCCTTGAGGTTCGAGGGCATTTGATCGAAACCCGGTTGCTGATCTCGGAGTGTTTGCCCCAGCTGCTTCAGGTCGAGTGTGTCGTTCTGCTGCGCCAACCATGGTGCGTAAAGGTCTGCCCTTCCGTCGTACACGGCAAAGGGTTCGAGCCGGTCTCGCACGCCATCCGCTGAGACATTGCCGAGCAGCCCTGCCTCGGCAACGAGATCGGGCCAGGGTAAGAACAGGTTGTCGAACGACTCGACCAAATGGCCACGATAGGAGAGCGCTCCAGCGAGACGCCACCGCCAGGCCGTGTCGGCAGGGCCACCTTCTGCCAGCTCGAGAGCTACTCGCGCCATCCGGATTGCGGTTTCGTCTGCATCGGGCCACCGAGCGAGGATTTGAAAAGCAGATTCCAGTGTTGCGAAATCGGCCTGGCGCATCTGGGCGTCGCCGGAAGACCCCCGCGCATCGAGAACGTTGCGCACCAGGCTGATGGCTCGAGCCTCATAGCCGTCAGGGCTCAGTTCTTGGTACTTCGAGGCATACGCCTCCCACCGGTCGGGTCCGGACAGCCACATGCTGATCTGGAACGCGTGCTCGTACGCAGGGGAGTAGGCTGAATCGAGAGCAATAGATCGATCGAAGGCCTCGATCATCTCCTTCCATGAGGCGCCGGCGTCGCGTCCTTGGTGAACCAAGGCGTCACCGAGCCGGTGCCAGAATTCCGGATCACTGGGGTACCGTCGGATGCCCTCTCGAAGCGTCGCAAATCCGCGGCGGTAAAGTTTCCAATATGACGAATCCGGCCGACTGTTCATGGCCGCATAGAGCGAATCAGCCGTAACGAGCAGGCTTTCGCGTGGGGCGAGGCCGGCATTGAGGCTACCGGCGAGCAACGCGTACTCTGGCACGCGCGGATCCAGCCTGGTTTCCGGTCGCCAACCCAGCGTGCGACTCAAACGTGACAAGGCAAGCGCGAACGTGGAGTCGAGATCTATCGCTTGCTCGTAGTACGCGAGGGCTGTGTCCCATGCGGAACGGCGGAACGCCTGCTCTCCCCGCAGGTAGGCGCGCAAAGCCGGCAATGACGCGGAGCCAAGGGATGCGCGTGGGACCGCGGCGACCGACCGCGTGCGACCGAGTTCGCGAAGAATTCCAATCACCAGGGAATCGGCGAGGTGATCCATTCGAGTATCGGGCCCGTTTGCGATCACCTCGCCGAGAGGCCGGTCGGCATCGACATCGTACAGCGTGGCTGAGACGCGTACGGAGTCGGGGCCTGCCGAGAGGACGCGCCCATAAATCGCGAGTCCCGCACCGAATTCGTTGGCGAGTGCAGTCGCGGATGCAGCGTCTGCCCGCCCCGACCAACGCCGGATCGACACGGAGGGTGACACGGTCCTTAGCGCTCCCGCACCGTCCAATCCAGCCGCCAGCCAATCGACCACTCCTTCGCGCCACAGCTCGTGCGACGGGTAGAGCACGTCGAATGGTGCGATGACCACGAGGTTCGGATCACGGGTCGAAGCGGCAGACGGTGTGAACACGGAAAAGAGGATGAATGCGATCAAAGCGACGCCGGCAAAGGCGCCAAGGAACCGCGAGCCGGTAGCCGAAACCAGACGCCGAGCCGGGCTCATCGACTGCGGAGTGACGAACATCTCGATTGATGTGAGAAACTCGTCAGCGCGTTGCCAGCGCTTTTCCGGATCCTTTTCCAGGCAACGCATTACCACTGTACTCAGTGTTTCAGGGATCTCGGGTCGAACCTGCCGCACGGGCTCCGGCGTTTCGTTTACGTGTGCCGCCAGGACGCCTTGTGGGCTGGTATCGGCAAACGGGGGCCGGCCCACGAGCATTTCGTAGGCCACGATTCCAAGCGAATAGATGTCAGCGCGGTGATCGACCTGTTCACCGGCGGCTTGCTCGGGGGCCATGTACGCGGGTGTCCCAACAGCCATCCCCGCGGTGGTCATGGTGCCGGCTTGTGCCGCGTCGGTCACCGCCTTCGCGACACCAAAATCCATGATCATTGCATGGCGTCCCGACACGATGATGTTGTCGGGTTTGATATCTCGATGGATGACGCCCTGGCTATGCGCATACGCGAGTGCGTCCGCAAGGTCTTGGATAATCCGAGCCGCCTCTGCCGGATCGAGAGGGCCCGATCGGCTGAGATGAACTCGCAGGGTGGCACCCTCGACCATCGGCATGACGTAGTAGAGAATCCCGTCAACTTCGCCGGAATCAAACAACTGGAGGATGTGCGGGTGGTGGAGACGGGCAGCGATGCCGATTTCCCGAACGAAGCGCACTCCACCCATCGCTGCGGCCAGCTCCGGCCGGAGCGCCTTGACGGCGACAGTCCGGCGATGCTTCAAATCTTCCGCCTTGAAGACAATGGCCATCCCACCGCGACCGACTTCACGATCGATCCGGTAACGCGATGCTAGGGCTGCCGTCAGGTGGGCCTGAAGGTCAGACACGGTTGATCTCCGAGGGTGTCCATGTCCAAGGGTGTCCTGTGTTCGTACGAACGATGGCGAGAAACTGTTCCATCAGGGTCGCCACTCAGCCGAATCTCTCGTCTAGATATCGCTGGATGGCTGAGAGCGTGTCGGGTGCCCGCCAGCGGTCGAGCACTTTCGCATCTTGGTCTGCCGCAACACTTTGCACTCGGTCCATCGTTGGCTGCCGTACTTGGTTTTTGGTCAGAACGAAGGTCTCACGCGGGATTCCCTGAAGTCGGTGGGCGATCTCGATTGCGCGAGGAAGCAACTCCTCTTTCGTCACGAGTTCGTCGATCAACCCCCGCTCGTAGGCCTCCCGCGGTCGGTAAGTTTTGCCCAGGTACACGAGTTCCTGGAGGTGTGCGCGGGCCGAAGCGAAGCGGAGGATCTCAAGGGCGATAGTGGGAAACGGTACTTGCACACGGAGTTCGGGAACTCCAATCGTTCCCTCTCCATCTACCATAATGCGAAAGTCGCACGCACTAGCCAACACGCAGCCGCCCGCTATGGCGTGTCCGTTGATGGCGGCGATCACCGGGTTCGGCAAGGCGAACAGCATTGTGAACGTGCGAATGAAGGCGGGGACGAATTCGTCGATATACGTATTGCCTCCGCGTACGACGCGAAAGAGGTCAACGCCGGCGGAAAAGATCGAACCAGTGCCAGTGAGGACGATAGCCCGATAGTCCGGTCCTTCGGCAAGAGCGTGCAGATGCTCGTGCAGAGCGGCAACGAGTTCGACGTCAAAGGCGTTCGCCTTGCCTCGCTGCATGCGCAGTATGGTTACGACACCGTGGTCTTCGCGCTGGATCATCGACGACTCGTGGTGTCTACGGGACAGCCGTGTAGTGTCCGTGAATGCACAACCACTTGCCTCCTTCGCGGACGAAGATCCGGGTGGATTTCCCGCGACTCGTAAACCGGTCGCCTCCCGAGACTCCGGAATCGGTCCAATAGTATACGACCCATGCGACGTTTCCCCGTACGGTGACAATGGGATGGTGCATTTCGGTGTGGACGTTGGAGGCTCGCGTGAGGTAGTCGCGGATGGCACTCACCTCGAGATCCTTACCCTGGGTGAGGTACACGTCGTTTTCGCCGAATTGCGTAAAATCGGGATGCACGTATTCAGCGTAGGCATCGGCGTCGCCTCGCTCGATGGCCTGCCACATCGCGATCAACGTGGCCTTGACCGCTTCTTCGTCTCTGGATGTCTGTGCCCAGACCGGGTTCGGCAGCATCAGTACAACGACAGCAAGAATCACAGACCTTAGCAAACGCATGGTTGCCTCTCGACGAATCAGTGAACGAGTCAAAGTACAGGTAAATGGATGGGTCGACACCGGTGCCCGATCCAATCAACTTACGGTCAATCCGGACTTGGGGAATGGAATGACCGTCATCGACATCCTGTCCATCGTGATCCTCACCACTACGCTCGTCATTGGCTTGCGGAGCTGGATCAAGGAGCGCGACTGGCGACTTGCCTTGGTGGTGTTCCCGCTGCCGCTCGCCGCGCTGAGTCATATCCTGGTGGTTGTGGGCCGATCCTCCCTTTTCCCGATCACGCTATCAACCGAGGCGGAGCAGGTAGTCGATTTGGCGATGGCATCGTTGATTTTCATGGCCACGCTCATCGCAGGGCAATTGGTCGTGCGTCACAAGGCTGCGCTCTCGGATGCGCACGAGAGTGAGTTTCGTTACCAAACACTGTTCGAGAGTTCTCCGGTCGGGATTGGGGTGGCCGACATGACTGGGGCACTTCTCGCGTGTAACAAGGCGATCCTCGAACCCGGCGGCTATACACCTGAGGATATCGTTGCGCTTGGCAACAACGTTGCAGCCCTGTACTACGATCCAGCCGAGAGAGATGCAGTCCTGGCGGAATTCGCCCGTGACGGGCGAGTGCATGACCGGGAAGTGCGGTACAACCGGAAGGATGGAGGTTGGTATATGGCCAGCCTCAACTTGGTGCCCATCACGTTCAGGGGCCAACCTTGCATCTTGGCCATCGTCATGGATGTCACCAAGAGAACGGAAGCCGAAGCGGCGTTACGAGCCTCGGAAAACTTCTTGCGGTTGTCACAGTCGATCGGGCGCATCGGGAGTTGGGAATGGAATTTGGCTACCAACCACGCCCGTTGGTCGACCGAAATGTACCGGCTGCACGGTATTGGACCAGAAGAATTCAACAACATCCCCGAAGACTATACGCGGTTCGTGCATGTCGACGATCGTGCCAAGGTAGAGCAGGCCATCGCGGATCTGTTGAACGGGCATGCGGAGCCGATCGAGTACCGTACCGTCCGCGGTGACGGGGAGGAGCGGGTCATGGCAGGGACCAATGCGATCGTGACCGATGATGATGGAAATCCGGTCAGCGTCATCGGAACTCTGCAAGACATCACAGACATGAAGAACGCTGAGGCCGCCCTCCGTGCCAGTGAGCAGCGATTCCGTGCCCTGGCGGATGCCACAGAAGAGGGCGTCCTCATTCATGCGCAAGGAGTGATCCTCGAGGCGAACAATGCGGCAGCCAGGTTGATGGGGTTGGACCCCGACACGATGGTGGGAATGAATGGACTGCAGTACCTGTCCGAGGAAACGCGGGACCGCGTGCAGGCACACGTCGCACGTGGCGAACCGTTCGTCGGAACTGGTACGATGAACCGTCCCGACGGGACGAATTTCGAAATGGAGTTCGCCGCCAATCCGGTCGAATACAAAGGGAAGCAGGCCAGAGTCCTGAATTTCCGGGACGTCACGGCACGCAATGAGGCCGAGAGGTCCCTGCGCGAATCGAGACAGCGGCTGAGGAACTTCGCGGCAAAGCTCGAAGAAGCACGCGAAAGCGAACGGACCTCAGTGTCCAGGGAGATTCACGACGAACTAGGGCAAACCTTGACTGGCCTGAAGATGGACTTCGCCTGGTTGGCGAAGCACATCACGGTGGATGAAGCAAGTCAATCGCGCATCGATTCTATGGAGCACCTCATCGATGGAATGGTCCAGACCGTTCGTGACCTCTCCTCTCGGCTGCGCCCCGGGGTGCTCGACGATCTTGGGTTGGTAGCGGCCATCGATTGGCAGGTACGTGAGTTCCGAGAACGATCCGATATCACGTGTGAGGTGCGGTTGCCCTCGGATACCTTCGATGTCGATGATGCCACGGCCACTGCCGTGTTCCGAATCCTCCAAGAGGCGCTGACGAACGTAGCGCGTCACTCGTCGGCTTCGCGGGTGGACATCGACTTATCGGCGACGGAGGATTCGTTGTTCTTGACGATTCGCGACAATGGAAGCGGCGTTCCGGAAGAAGCACTGTGGTCGGCAGACTCCATTGGACTCATCGGCATGCGCGAGCGCGCGGGGGGGTTGGGCGGACGGGTAGAAATCGAAATGAACGACGTAGGGGGTACCTCGATCGCGCTCACGCTCCCGCTCCCGCGATGATCCACGTGTTCGTTGCAGACGATCATCCCGTGGTCCGCGAAGGACTGAAGCGACTGCTCGTTGACCATCCGGATATCACGATCAGCGGTGAGGCGGAATCCGCTGACGATGTGCTGCAAGGACTACAAGGAGCGACAGTGGATGTGTTGCTGCTCGACGTTTCTATGCCTGGGCCGGGATTCATCGAGACCATGCGTTGTCTGCGGAGCCAGTACCCAGCCGTAAAGGTGCTGGTGCTGAGTGTGCATTCCGAAGACCAGTACGCGCGTCGCGCACTGCGGCTGGGTGCGTCTGGGTATCTCACGAAGGACCAATCCCCTCGCGAGCTTGTCGAGGCTATCAGACGCGTACACCGGGGGGGGCGATACGTATCGGTGAGTTTGGCAGAACAATTGGCGGCCGACCTTGCCTCTGGTAGGGAGGGGCCGAGTCACGAGCGCTTGTCGGATCGCGAATACGAAGTACTGTGTCTCATGAGTGCCGGGAAGGCGACGAAGGAGATCGCCGCCCAGCTCAAAGTGAGTCCCAAGACGGTGAGCACCTACCGGGCGCGATTGCTCGAGAAACTCGAACTCAAGACCACGGCGGACCTCATTCGTTTCGCTGTGGAACACGGTTTGACATAGTACCTTGCCTGTCAGGCACGTCCTACAACTGAAGTTCATCGAAGGCTGACGGCGGCTGGATTCGGTAGTCTCTAGGTTGTAGGGTCTTATCGAATTGGGACGCATCATGACAACACCAACGCGTGACAAACGCGTCCTCGTGGTCGATGACTCCACCGTCATTCGTGAACGCCTCAATGGGATTCTCGAGGACATCGGCGGAGTTACGGTCGTGGGCGAAGCGGAGGATGGACGGGAAGCGCTGACGATGGTCGAAGACTTGCGACCCGATGTCGTCATTCTCGACATCCGGATGAGTGGTGGTAGTGGCATCGAAGCCCTCGAGCGGATCAAGAGCCTCAAACCAGCTCCTGTAGTAGCCATTCTGACCAATTATCCGTACTCGCAATACCGAGATCGCTGTGCCGCGCTCGGCGCTGATTTCTTCTTCGATAAGTCGACAGAGTTCGCCCGCATAGCGGAGGCGTTCGAATAGTGCTCGCGGTGCTGCTGGCGGTGCACGCTCTGTTGGTGCTGGTGTCGATCCGGTTCATGCTCCTGACGGGTCGATACCTCCCTTGGGGACTGATCCTCGCGGGTCTGGTAATCGCGAGTGCTTGGCAAATTTGGTTGGGAGGAGATTTTGTATCGGATCTGACGATGCTGGCTGTCACGGCACTCGTCGTAGCCGGGGCGGCCATACTCGGCCCACCGTTCGCGTTCGGTGGATCGCTCCTTCGGAGGCCGCCTGCTTCCGACTCACAGTTCCGGAAGCTCGCCGATGGTAGCCTTGACGTTCTGACCGTTCTGGAGTGGGATGGTCGGATCCGGTATGTGAGCGGTTCGGTCGAGAGCAACCTTGGTTATCGGTCGGATGAGCTCATTGGGAAGAACGCATTCGAGTTCGTGCACGCGGATGACCGCCGCCGTCTCCTTCGGCTCTTTGCTAAGCGCACATCGATATCAGGTGCCGCCCCCCCAGTGTCCTACAGATTCCGCCACAGGGATGGGAGCTGGCGAACGCTCGAGACCATTGCCAACAACCTGATGGACGATAATCAGGTCAGAGGCATCGTTTTGAGTTCTCGGGACATGACTGTCCGTATGCGCATGGAAGACCAGCTGCGCGTCCGCGCGAAGCAACAAGAAACCGTGGCTGAAATCGGCCAATTCGCCCTCACAACCGACGATGTGCAATCCCTTTATGAAAAGGCGACGGACTTGGTGCGGGATGCCTTGGGGTCTTCTTACTGTGTCGTATTCGACCCCCAAGTTGGAGACGACCGTCTCACTGTAGTCGCGAGTAGTGGCGTTCCGGGAGAGACCAAGGAAAGGCTGTTCGCGCGTCGCCTACAGGATCTGCCTATCGAGGCAGAGTTTCTTCCCGATGTTGCGCCGCATCCCATGTTTGAAGACGTGCCTGCCTTACAGGATCTAGGCGTCGTGTGTGGTGCCGTCGTCCGGGTTTCGACCGAGTCCGGCCCCGCTGCGTATCTCGCGAGCTTCTGCACCCGTTACCGCGAATACACCGAACAAGATCTGAACTTCCTGCAATCCACGGCGAACATCCTCGCTGTGTCGGCAGGGCGGCGTTGGGCCGAGGATGCACTCCAGACGGCCGAGCGGTCGGTGCACACCATGTTGACGAGTATGCCACTGATCTTCTGGGCGTGGGACAAGAATGGGGTCTTCACCCTCTCGCAGGGTCAGGGGTTGGAGCGTCTTGGGCTCAAGCCCGGCCAGATTGTGGGGCAAAGCGTGTTCGACGTGTACAAGGGAGTCCCGGAGATTCTCGATCACGCGAAGCAGGCACTGGCGGGCCGATCGTTCTCGGCGACGGTCGATCTCGACGAGACAGCGTGGGATGTATGGTATCGGCCGATCCGCGACGAGGCCGGCAGCGTGACCGGTGTACTCGGCGTCGGTTTGGACGTGGCCGATCGCCGTCGCGCGGAAGAAGGCGTACGGCGCATCTTCCAAATGAGTCAGGAACTACTCTGCGTCGGATCGTTGGACGGAAGCCTGCTGAGTGTGAACCCAGCCTTCACCCGTACGCTCGGCTGGTCGGAAGAGGATCTGATCGGCAATTCCGTGCTCTCGTTCGTGCATCCAGACGACCGTTCGAATTCGGCGATAGAACTCCAACGTGTCGCCGATGGTCATTCAACCGTGCGATTCGAGAATCGTTGCCGATGTGCCGACGGCGGGTACCGGTGGCTTTCATGGATGGCCACGCCGATGCTGGAAACTGGATTGGTGTATGCCTCCGCTAGAGATGTGACCGAAGCGAAAATGTCGCAACGGGCGCTGCTGGCCTCTGAAGAAAAGTTCGCCAAGGCATTTCATTCCAACCCGACCCTGATGGCGATTACTCGCCTCGATGACGGAGGTTACGTCGAAGTCAACGACAGTTATCTCGACGCGCTTGGGTATACCCGTGAAGAGATCCTGGGCAAGTCGACACTGGAGCTGGAGATCTGGGCCGATCCGTTCGCTCGAGACTCGATTGTCGAGGAGATTGCCGAAAAGGGAGCTGTCCGACATCGCTTGGTAGAATACGCAGCGAAGAACGGTGACCTACGTCTCGGCCTGCTTTCGGTGGAGCTCATCACCTTGGGTGGAGAGCAGTATGCACTCGCGCTCGTTGACGACATTACGTCACGCAAGAAGGCTGAGGAGGCGCTCCTTCGATCCGAGGCAGAGTTCCGCCACCTTGTAGACCATGCCATCTACGGCATCTATCGCTCTAACGAGAAGGGCCAACTCCTCTCGGTCAATCCGGCACTAGTGGAGATGCTTGGCTACGATTCGGCTGAGGACTTGATGGCAATCGACATGGCGAGAGATGTGTATGTGGACGAGAGTGAGCGGAAACGCCTCGTCGATCAATACAGGGAGCGCGGGATCATTCGGCACCTCGACGTCGAATGGCAACGCAAGGACGGTGCGCCGATCACCGTTCGCCTGTCGGGCCGACCCGTTCGTGACGCGACGACGGGAGAACTCCAATTCGAGATGTTCGTGGAGGATGTTACGGAACGTCGAGCACTCGAGGCCCAGCTGCAACAAGCACAGAAAATGGAAGCGATCGGCCAACTCACGGGTGGGATCGCCCATGACTTCAACAACATTCTCACAGCTGTTCTCGGTAACGCAGAAATCCTCGCGGCCGACCTGCCACCAGAATTTGCCAACCTGCAAGCCGAAGTGACGGATATTCGTTCCGCCGCCCAGCGGGGTGCTGCCATGATCCGGAAGTTGATGACTTTCAGCCGTCGGGAAGCGCTGGAGATGAATGCCATCGATCCTGATCAACTTTGTCGCGATACCACCTCCATGCTCCGCCGAATCCTGCCAGCGAATATCACCATCGATGTGCAACCGGGCGGGATAGAACGCGCAGTGATTGCCGATCGGGGTGCCATCGAGCAGGTGTTGGTGAATCTGGCGACAAATGCCCGTGATGCCATGGACCGCGGGGGCACACTTTCAGTAAAGACAGCGCTGACCACCATCGATGTGCGCGAGGCGGCCCAACGTGGGATCGAGGGCGTTGGGGAGTTTGTTGTGATCAGCGTTGGCGATACCGGGACGGGGATGGATGCCGAGACGCTCGCTCATATCTTTGAACCGTTCTACACGACCAAGCCAACTGGGCGCGGTACCGGCCTCGGCATGGCGATGGTGTACGGCTTGGTGTCGCGTCACGGCGGGTTCGTCAAAATCGAAAGCGCACTTGGTGAGGGAACTACTGTACACGTGTTCTTCCCGGCCGTAGATGCTGTGGTGGACAAGCCCCAAGATCAGGTGGCCACCGACCTTCCTCGCGGTTCCGAGCGCGTGCTCTTGGTTGAAGACGAAGCTGCCCTTCGAAGGATGGGTGAGCGGATCTTGACTCGGTTCGGCTACAGCGTTGTGACCGCGGAGGACGGCCAAGCGGCGTGGGACTTGCTTTGCGCGGGTGCCAACGAAATAGACTTGATCGTTACCGACGTGATCATGCCACGCCTGAGTGGCGGTGAGTTGTACGAACGGGTACGGGGAACAGACTGTCGCACGCCGTTCCTATTCACGACGGGTTACGCTGCCTCGGAAATCGATGGGGGGTCGATGCAAGCGGATGGTGTACCGATGTTGCCTAAACCGTGGACGGCTGACCAGTTGGTCCGAGGCGTTCGCGGAGCGCTGGACGCCCAGCGCTCCTAGCTTTCTTGGCCCCGAACGAGAGCCACGACGACGTTGACGACGGCCTCTCGCGCATTGTCGACTTCCTGCTGTAACACGACCTTGCTACCGATGTGCCTCGCCTCTCGTGCCACAATTGCCTCTTCGAACGCTCCCAAGGCATCCTGCAACTTCTTCATCATTTCTTTCCCGCGACTCATCGATATCTCTCTTCCTAGTCTTTGACTTTTTCAACGACAATCGTGAGGTCGACAGCGAGCGCCGCGATCGCGCCCACCGCCGCCCACACAGGCATCAACATTGCGCCGACCACACCAATGGTGAGAGGAATCTCTATGAGAGTCTTTCCCTCATCATTCTTGATGATGATTCTCCGGATATTGCCTTGGCGGAGAATCTCCTTGATCTTGGCAACGAGTCCGTCTCCTTGAACGCGATGCTCTTCCGTGTGGACGGATTCTTCCGTCATCAGCTATCTCCGCTTTGCCTTGCTGGTCTTACGCTTGGTCGCTTTTTTCTTCTTTGTCTTCTTGGTGGCTTTCCGCTTCTTCGCCTTCTTCTTGCGTCGGCTCAAAAGTCCGGCGGCGGCAGCCGCACCCACGGCGACAGCGGCGCCGGCGGCAGCAGCCAGAGTCGTCCGGCGCTTGGTCGACTTCTTCTTGCGCGTCGTAGCCTTCTTGACGCGTTTCTTCGCGGCCGTAACTGCCTTCTTGGTGCGCTTTCTCACTTTGGTCGCTGTGCGCTTCGCCCTCTTCGTGCCTTTCTTGAGTGCTGCTCGACCCCGCTTGACCATCTTCTTCGTTCGAGATGCTGTTGAGCGTTTTCGCGTTGCCATCGTCCAGAGTCTCCCGTCATCACACAAGGTTGGATCTTCAATATAGTGGCCCATCGCACAGTGATGCGAGCAGTTGGGTCACCCGCCCGTCACTAGAACCACCATATGCGCATGACTATTGACCCGTTGCAATCCGATCGATGAGTTCCAGGTTGGTTTTCGTGCCCTCCACGAGCGAGATGAGTTCCTTCATCGCGTTGACCGGTGTGAGGTTGGCAAGCCGATTCCGGAGCAGGTGTGACACCTTGAGCGCGTCGGGCGAGAGCAGAAGTTCTTCGCGACGTGTGGCACTCGCGTTCAGGTCGATCGCCGGATAAACCCGGCGGTTGGCAAGCTCGCGACTCAGCACGATTTCGCTGTTCCCCGTGCCCTTGAACTCTTCGAATATGACTTCGTCCATCTTGGATCCTGTGTCGACGAGCGCCGTCCCGATAATGGTCAGGGATCCACCACCTTGGTCGGGGGCAATGTTGCGGGCACTTCCCAGAAAGCGCTTCGGTTGTTCCATCGCAGTAGCATCGAGGCCGCCGGTGAGCGTACGCCCACTTCCCTTGTCGACCGCGTTGTGCGCCCGGGCGAGGCGTGTGATCGAGTCGAGGATGATGACCACGTCCTCTCCGAGTTCGACCCGACGGCGGGCTCGTTCGACCGTGAGGCGGGCGACCGCCACGTGCCGTTCTGCCGGGAAATCGAATGTCGATGCGATAACCTCTCCGTACCCGCACAACTCCATTTCTGACACCTCCTCGGGCCGCTCGTCGACGAGGAGAATGAGCAGTGTGACGTTGGGAGTGTTTTTCACGATTCCTTCCGCCAACGCCTGCATGACCATGGTTTTTCCGGCCTTGGCGGGTGCCACGATCATGGCGCGCTGCCCCTTGCCGATGGGGCACAGCAGGTCGATGATACGGTTAGTAAAATCTCGCGAGCCCAGGCGGGTCAGGCCGCACTCCAAGATCAGTTGCTCGTTTGGGTGTATAGCCGTCAGGCTCCGGAAGTCGGGGCGTCGGCTGATAGATTTCGGGTCACGGTCATTGAGGGTGTCGACCGATCGGAGGGAATGGCTCTTGCCTCGGCCCCTTGGCTGCGCCGCAGACCCTTGCAGCACGTCGCCGGTGCGCAATCCCAATTGATGAATCAGCTTTTGGCCGACGTGAACGTCACCGCGCGCGGCGTTGTAACCGGTCTCTCGGCGCCGGATGAAGCCTGCCCCCTTACTCGTGATGTCCAAAATTCCTTCGACAGCTCGTTCGGCAACGGGCGGTCTGTCGCCGCCTGACGACCTATGGCCACCCTGGGGTCTGTTGCCGTGCTGTTTGCCTCCGCCGTGAGGTCTATTCATCTGGGCTGCCCACCGTCATGATGTACTGATTCGGTCAAGGAACGCGCGCTCGTCGGGTGTGAGGCTTCCGAGTCCCATGCTCTTGAGCTTCTCCATCAATCGATCTACCTCGTCGCGATTCAATGGGTGAATGGCATCGCGATCGATCCTCTGCCAGCGTACTATGTCGGTCGCGGAACCGCCGGAAGCTTGCGCCGGCGTTTGAGCTTGCTTCTTGAATCGCGCAGCCGGCGATCGTTTCTCTCTGATCTTGAGATACAAATATCCGCCCAAAAAGCCACCAAGGTGCGCAAAGTGGGCAATCCCATCAGGAGAGCCGAGTATTCCGTTCCCGAGCGATATCGCGGCAAGGAACGCTACCAGGAAACGAGCCTCGATCGGGAGGATTGCCCAAATGTAGATCTTGTCACGGGGCCAGTACCTTGCGTATCCCAACATCACGCCGTACACGGCACCGGAGGCGCCGATGATGGAGGCCAAAGGCGTAGCGACGACAGAGGCTGCTGCCGCCACCAATCCACTGGTGAAGTACAATCCGAGAAAGCCCGAGCCTCCCAATCGTATCTCTAGGCGCGGTCCAAAGAAGAACAACATGAGCATGTTGAGAAAGATGTGTCCGAACCCTCCATGCAAGAACATGTACGTGATCAGTGTCCATGGCTCTCGTGGTAGCGCCATGGGGCGCAGGACCAACTTCCCTAGAAGCTCGGGAGGTAGGGCGTCTCTCAGAAAGAACATCACCACGTTCGCGATGATGATACGCTTTACCCAGGGTGTCATATTGTCGATACGGCTACGACGGTGTGGCGATCAGTTCTTGTAGCGGAACGTGATTCGCCCACGGCTCAGATCATAGGGTGATACCTCCACCGTAACCCGATCTCCAGCCAGCACTCGAATCCGATGACGTCGCATCTTCCCGGCAATGGTCGCTAGGACGTTGTGACCGTTCTCGAGGATAACGCGGAACGTCGCGTTCGGAAGGACCTCCGTCACGGTACCCTGTAATTCGATTGCTTCCTCTTTGGCCATTCAGTCTCAGTTTCGTGAGCGCATCAAGAATCCCGATGCTGGGGGGAGGGGGTCACGCCTCGACCTTGGTTACCGCGGTGGCGGGGTACCCCACGAACGTCCCGGCAAAGATACCTACCGTGTCCGGAGACTGTCAAAACAGCCAGGGGGTCAGAGTTGTCGTTCGGACCCTCGGCGCATCGCCTCGTCGTACTCGGCGGATTTGCCACGTGGAATGCTCATGGTCTGCCAATCCGAGGCGCACACCACCTTGGCGATGAGTACGATCTGGCCGACGTGATAGGCACAGTGGTGTAGCTGCCGGAGCACAGCCTGGCGAACCGTGTGCGCTTCGCCACTAATGAGGACTGTCGAATCGAGTCGGTCATCGGTCAAGTGGCTTAGGGTTTCCAGCATGAGTGTCCAACCAACCTCCCAATCCTGCATGAGCCGGTCTCGGGTATTGGCGTCGTGGATAGCGAACTCTTCGTCGCGGCTCCTATTTGCCTTCTCTCCGTCGGTGGTGAGGAAGTCGGTCCACCGCGACCTCATGTTGCCGGCTAGGTGCTTGATGATGATCGCAATACTATTCGCGTCCTCACCGAGGTCCTGAAAGAACTGTGCGTCGTCGACCTGGCTCACAGCCCGGTCGCCAAGCGATTTGACTCGCTCGTTTTGCCGAATGCAATCGTAGATGAAGGGACTCTTGGGTGGCACGAAGCACTACTCCTTACCGATTACTAGTACGGCAGCGCCACGGACTTGTCCATTGCGGAGATCTGCCAGGGCCTCGTTGGCCCGTTCGAGCGGGTAGGACCGTGTTTCGGTCCGTACGGGCACTCGGGGGGCAAGACCCAAGAACTCCACCCCGTCCTTCCGTGTGAGGTTGGCGACCGACGTGATGGTTCGTTCGCCCCACAACGCGGAGTAGGGAAACGTTGGGATATCAGTCATATGGATTCCCGCACATACCACGGTCCCGCCCTTACGGACAGCCCTGAGCGCCGTGGGTACCAAGCCGCCGACGGGGGCAAAGATGATAGCGGCATCGAGTTCCGCGGGGGGTACCTCATCTGATCCGCCGGCCCACACCGCCCCCAGGAGTTGGGCAAAGGCCTGTCCCGCATTGTCTCCCGGTTTGGTGAAGGCATACACGTCCTTCTGGTCGGCGACGGCCACTTGGGCCACGATGTGCGCCGCCGCTCCAAACCCATAGAGCCCCAAACGCCGCGCCTCTCCGGTCATTCTGAGAGATCGATAGCCAATCAACCCCGCGCAAAGAAGCGGCGCTGCATGCACATCCGTGTATTGACGAGGCACCGGGAAGCAGAACCGCGCATCCGCCACGCAATACTCGGCGAATCCGCCGTCGATCTGATAGCCGGTGAACTCTGCTTTATCGCAGAGATTCTCTTGACCCTGACGGCAGTACTCGCATTCGCCGCAGGTATACCCAAGCCATGGTACACCGACACGGTCCCCGGCGGCGATCGTGTTCACCGCGGTACCGACCTCTGCGACCGTGCCGACGATCTCGTGGCCGGGAATTATCGGATACGGGATGTCGGGCAGGTCGGCGTCCATGACATGGAGATCTGTCCGGCAGACAGCGCATGCCCCGATCCGGATGAGGATCTGCCGGTCTTGGGGAGCTGGCCGGGGCACTCGAGACAGCTCGAGCGATTGTCCTGGTCCGCCGAGCACCATGGCTTGCATGGTGGTGGGGTCAGCCATGTTTGAACCGGTCGATGCGACGCCGATCCTTCTTTGTCGGGCGACCTTTTCCCTCGTAGGCGATAGCTGGTTGTTGCCGCATCTGCTCGCTCAGCTTCTCCCGCCTCGTGACGCTTTCCTCGTGTTCCCGGTAGAGTGTCCGAGCCAGGCTGGCCGATCGGCGGTGCTCGTTCAGTCCGGTGACCTCGACGGTGAATTCGTAAGGTGGTTTCGTGATACGAAGCTCGTCTCCCACATGGATAAGCTTCGAACGCTTTACCCGAACGCCGTTGACGTGGACCTTGCCTCCATCGATCGCCTCGGTGGCGACCGGTCTTGTCTTGAACCACCGGGCGGCCCACAGCCATTTGTCCAAGCGGACCGCGTCGGGCGGCTCTGCCGTGCGTGCTGCCATACCAGCAAGGTTGCCCATGCCGTCGGGCCCCGCAACGGTGGTCGAAACCGGCCGCGTGCTAGATCCTGCACGAAGCTCAGGTCCGCCCTTCTGTGGTTCTTTCGAGTTGAGTATCATCCGGCGGGCTCCGACCAAAACGGGGACGCGATGCGGCGGGTTGTAACACTCTATAAATCCACCATAGGCAAGAAGATCATGATGGCCGTTACGGGAGTGATTCTCGTCGGCTATGTGCTCGGTCATATGATCGGCAATCTCAAGGTGTTCCAGGGCGCCGAGAAGATCGACGCCTACGGAGAGTTTCTCCGAGAAATGGGAGGTCCGATGCTCGGCCACAACCAAGCGTTGTGGCTTGTGCGGGGCGGCCTGTTTCTGGCTTTCGTAATTCATGTCGTCGCCGCGCTCCAATTGACGCTTACCGGTCGGCGAGCTCGTCCTGAAGGTTATGGTCGCAGGCTCGATCGTGAGGCTTCTACCTATGCCTCCCGTACGATGCGGTACGGTGGATTTTTTCTGCTGGTCTTTGTGA
>JBDHLU010000004.1:0-53681 GCA_039656555.1 Gemmatimonadota bacterium
GCCATTGAGGCCTTGATCGCGGGTGTCCCCGTAGTGGTCACAGAAGCAGGGGGAGGACTCCTCGACGTTGTGGGCGAGGGAGACCACGGGAGAGTCGTGCCGGCGCGCCAACCTGAGGCACTGGCCGATGCTGTCGAGACGTTTCTGGACAATCCGTTGGCGCGGGCCGCGGCCGCCGCGGCCGGAAAGGAATGGCGAGCAGCCCTGGATCCGGATGTCGTGGCCGAGTCGTTCGAACGGATCTACGAGTCCGTCGCCGGTCAGGTGGGAGCGTGAACCGGCGCTCGGTGCTTATCTGGGGTGGCCAAGCCGTACTTGCCATCGTCATGGCCGTGTTCGTGTGGCGGGCGCTATCGGCGCAGTGGGACGAGTTAAAGGGCCTCGATTTCGATCTCGACGTTCGCGTGGGCTTACTCATGGCGGCAGGGGGTGCCGTGCTCGCGGTGTACGCGATCTTGATCATGGCGTGGCGCGGTGTTCTCAAGGGTTGGTCGCAGGACCTTCCGTTTGCGGCGGCCAGCAGTATCTGGTGTGTCTCCAACCTGGGGCGATACCTCCCGGGCAAGGTCTGGAGTGTGGCGGGATTGGCGGTGTTGGCGCAGCGGCAGGGGGTGAGCGCTTGGGCGGCCGTAGGATCGGCTCTGACCATGCAGGCGCTGAGCTTGGGCAGCGGGGTGGCCGTGGTGGCATTGACTGTTCCTGCGGTGGCCCCGGCACTTCAGCTATCGGCGGCGGGGGCCGTCGTAGTCGTGGTCCTCGTCGTGTTGGTATCTCCAACCATCGGCCCGCAGGTCATCCGGTTGGTGGGCCGGGGAGACTACGAGTACCATCCACTCCCGATCAGGGTAGTTGTCATGGGACTCGTCGCGACAGCCCTGGCGTGGATCGGGTATGGGGTCGCCTTCAAGCTGCTCATTCAAGGCCTGGTTCCCAACGCAGAGATTGAGGTGGCCACATCCATTGGTGTCTTTGCGGCCGGATATATTGTAGGATTCCTGGCCCTGTTTGCGCCGGGGGGGCTAGGCGTACGGGAAGCCGTATACATGGCGATGCTCATGCCGATCCTCGGAGGGAGCGCCGCGCTCGCCGTATCGGTCGCATCACGAATTCTGCTGACGGTCACGGAAGTGGTCGCAGCGCTAGCAGGTCTCACCCTGTCACGCAAGGGAAATGGACGAAGGGCAACTCGAACGGTTTGAACCGCGTTGGCCAACGCTCGCCGCGTTGGGGTTCTTCTGCTTGTGGATCGCGATTCTGTCGCTGCCGATGTTGGGCGGCGACTTTGTTGCTGCGCCGTACAACGACCAATACGCAACAGGACTAGCATTCCGTGAGTGGGCTGCCTCACAATGGAAGGCGCTCGGCCATTTCCCGCTTTGGAATCCCGAATTATATGCCGGACTCCCGTTCGTCGCGGCGATGCACGGAGATCTGTTCTATCCAACGACGTTCCTGCGACTGGTCTTCCCGACCCACGTAGCGATGAACCTCGGGTTCGTGATTCACTACGTTCTCGTCGGTTTGTTCATGTACTTGTTGCTGCGCGCCCTGCGTACCGGATGGACCGCTGCTGTAGCCGGTGGGGTGGTCTACCAGTTGTCAGGCGTGATCGGTTCGTACGTAAGCCCTGGGCACGATGGGAAACTATTCGTGACGGCCATGCTGCCGCTCGGATTCCTCGCTCTCGTGTGGGCGTTACGCGATCGGCGCTTGGAGGGCTATGCGTTGTTCGCGCTTTCGGTCGGGTTGGCGCTGCTCAGTCCCCATCCGCAGATGGCGCAGTACTTTCTGCTTGCAGCCGGTATCTTTGCACTGTATTTAGTGCTCGATCGGCCGGAACGCGATTGGAAACGCATATCGCTGCAGCTTAGTGGGGCGATGAGTGCCGTTCTGCTCGGCATTGGGATATCGCTCGTGCAATACCTGCCGTTCCTGGCCTACATCCCATTCTCACCGCGCGACGAAGCCGTCGTCGCGGATTTCGCGTTCTCAGCGTCGTACGCGATCCCGTGGGCTCACGTACCGGAATTTCTGGTGCCGCGATTCGCCGGTGAGTGGTTCAATGGAACCTACTGGGGGCCGAACGGGATCAAGCTGCACTCGGAATATCTGGGCTTGTCGGCGATCGCACTTGCCATCTTTGGTGCCTGGGACAAAGATCGTCGCCGTGTCTCGATGTGGTTGGGAGGTATTGCACTACTGTTCCTGCTAGTTGCCATGGGGTCGGCGACACCGTTCTTCCGCGTTTGGTGGGAGGTCGTCCCGTTCGTGAAGTCGACGCGCGCGCCTGGGATGGCCCTGTTCGTCGTGAGCGCCATGGTCGGCATACTAGCCGCCTTCGGGGTCGATCGGATCGAAAAGGACGCGGCGGCGGTGCCGATCAAAGTGTGGCTGGCGGTGGGAGGGGCGGTTGTCGTGTTGGGGTTGTTGGGTGTATTCGGGGCCATCGCGGAAACGATGGCGCCTCCGGAACTGCGCACGCGTGCGGTGGCGGGGGGTGCTGGGGTTCGCACCGGTGCGCTGGTTGCCGGGCTGGCACTGGTGGCGGTCGCCGCCCTCGCGTTCGGCAAGGCGCGTGGGCGCCTCCCCGCGACATTTGCAGCGTTGGGGTTGGTCGTCGTCCTGGGAAGCGAAATGTGGCTGAACGCGAGCACTTTCTGGAATTACAGCCGACCCCAAGACGGGCTGTTTGCCGATGACGAGATCAAATCGTATCTGCGTGATGTCGAACGTCCGTACCGGGTCTGGTCGGTTCCGACCCAGGTCGGGCATGTGTACCCTCAGTCGGCGCTGATGGCGGATGGGATCGCCCAATGGTATGGCCACCACGGGAACGAGCTGCATAGCTTTGACCTAGTCAACGCGCGGCGTGGCATCAGCCTGGCATTCGCGAACGAGGGGGATCCGCGATTGATGGATCTGTATGCGATTCGCTATCTCATCGCACCCGCCAACGCGGTGGATGACTCGATTCCCGGATTCAGTTTCGTCTTCCGCAATGTTCTGTCGTCAACGGGGATGCAAGCCACGCTTATCGAACGCGACGATCCCACACCCTACGCCCGGGTGGTACCGGCCGGCGTGATGATTCCGGAAGCGGAAGTCGTCCCGACTCTGCTCGATCAGCGTGTGCCGTTGGATAGGGTGGTAGTGTTCTCGGACCAGCTGGACTTCCAGTTTCCGGCTATCGACACGCTGCCTCCGCCTGCCACGGCGGTGGCGTCATTCGCCGAGTGGCGGCCCGGCTACATGCGCATAGAACTGAGCGAGCCCGCACCGGTGAACTCGTTCCTGGTCATCGCCGAAAACTGGTACAAGGATTGGTCTGCTACGGTCGACGGGCAGCCAACACCGACGCTCCAAGGCAACGGGTCGCTCCTCACGGTCCCGCTCAGTGCCGGCGCTCGGAACGTGGAACTCCGGTTCGAGAGCAGGGAATTCCAGCGTGGCAAGTGGCTCACGCTTCTCAGCCTGATCGTCGTGTTGGGTGGATGCATCGCCCCACCGGTTTGGAGGCGTCGCCGTGGCTGAGCGTGCTCTAGTCATCGTGCCCACCTACAACGAGGCGGAGAACATTCAGCCGTTGATCCCGTTGATCCTGAAGCAGGACCCTCGGATCGAAATACTCGTGGTCGACGACAACTCGCCGGATGGAACCGGCGCCGTAGTCGACCAGATTTCTGCCAACAACTCGCGCGTGCAGATACTGCATCGCGCGGAAAAACTCGGCTTGGGAACCGCGTACATCGCCGGGTTCAGGTGGGCGCTCGAGCGTGATTACGAGTTCATATTCGAAATGGACGCCGATTTTTCACACGATCCCAAGCACTTGCCGGAGTTCCTCGAGGCCATCAAAGATGTCGATCTCGTATTGGGTGCGAGATACTTGAACCGGCGCGTCACGGTCGTCAACTGGCCGGTCTCACGGCTCCTGCTCAGCTACTTCGCCAACATTTACGCGCGGGTGATCACGGGCATGAAGCTCTGGGACGCTACAGGGGGGTTCAAGTGTTTTCGCCGTCGCGTGCTCGAGGCCATAGACCTCGACAGTGTGGGGTCGAATGGCTATGCGTTTCAGATCGAGATGAGCTTCCGAGCCATACGCCGGGGATTCAAAATCGCCGAGATCCCCATCGTGTTTGTCGATCGGACCGAGGGTACCAGCAAGATGTCCGGGTCGATCGTGCGAGAGGCGGTGTGGGTGGTTTGGCGGCTTCGGCTCCAGGCGTTGTTCCGGAGGCTCTAATGGCGGCGTTCACCGGCCTTTGGGCGCGATCCTTGTATCTGGAGTCGAGATTGTGAGAGGCGAGATCATTTTCAAGATGTCGGGGTCCGGCAACGACTTCGTTTTCATCGACGGGCGGGCTAGTCCACTCGAACGTTGGACGCCCGAACGGATTCGACGGGTATGCACTCGCGGTACCGGTGTCGGGGCGGATGGTCTCATTATACTCGAACCGGGGTCGGTGCCGGGCCACGTCAGGTTCCACTTCTTCAATAACGACGGGATCCGGGCCGGGATGTGCGGAAATGGGGCTCTCTGTGCTGCGCGCCTAGCGGCCTGGCTCGAAATGGCTCCAGGAGAGGGAATGGTGCTCGAGACCGATGCCGGCCCAGTCCTAGCCCGATGCTTGGAGGGCGAGGGTGAGCAGGCCGAAATCGAGATACCCGTTCCGACCCCACTGTCGAACCCAGGCATCGAACTCGTTCAGGGCGAGCGTTCCATATGGCTCACCAACGTCGGGGTACCCCACCTCGTGGTTCTCGTCGATGACGTGGGCCGGGTAGCACTGGAAACCCGGGGTAGGGAGCTTCGGAGCCACCCCAGGGTTGGAGCTGACGGAGCCAACGTCAATTTCGTGGCGAACGGTGGAGGTGCACTTGGAGTGCGGACCTACGAGCGGGGCGTTGAGGCCGAGACCCTCGCTTGTGGTACTGGGGCGGTGGCCTGTGTGGCGGCAATGGCTCTCGAGGGCGCGGTGGCGATCCCGTGCCCGGTTCGTACAGCGTCCGGGGAGACCCTCACCGTTACCGGCGAGTTGTCCAAGGCGCGGGAATTCACCACGGTCAGGCTGACCGGCCAGGGCCGGATGGTGTTGCGGGGCTTGTTGGGCAGTTAGGACCACAAACCGAGTTGTCCCGGGGAAATCCCCAAAGCTGCGTCAATCTCCTAAATCATTATGTGGCAGGGTCTTAAATGGCATGGTAGCGGGTGTCCGCGATGTGTTATCCACAGTCTCATGGCACCGAGCTTAACATAACATATCTTATACGCACTTCTCAATAGACCAGAGAAACTGCGTGAGATCCTAGCTCATTCCGGCGGCGGCTTCGAGTTCAGCCACCCGGACGGCAGCCTCGGCGGCACCCTGGGTGCCTTCGAACTCCGTCACGACGCGGCGGTACGCAGTCACGGCCTTGGCCGTATCGCCAGACGCGGCGTAGGCTCGTCCGGCATCGTTCAAATATTCGGCAGCCATGAAGTCGTACCAGACTTCGGCGGCCGCGTTCTCGTAGGCCTGGGCCGCCTGACCGTGGTCACCAAGCTCCTCGAGCGCGGTGCCCAACAATCCATGCGCCTGGGCGCGAAACTGGCTTGCCAGCCCTCGACCGATGGCAGCCTGAACTTCTTGAGCAGCTAGGTCGGGCTGCCCCTGCTGGAGTCTGACCTGGCCCAGCAAGATGACGGCTTCGTCGCCAGCGAGCGTTCCCCTATAGGTGCTGACCACCCGCGATAGATCACTCGCCGCCAGTGGGAGATTGCCCGTTAGCGCGGCCGTTCGGGCGTTTTCCAATGCCCCAATGGCCGCGCGTTCCTTGTTCCGCTGGTAGGTCGTGACGAACCAAATCGCGGTAACGACACCCACGACGGCCACCACCGCCCAGGTCACCTGGCGTTGTCGAGTCTTCAACCAATCGAGGAGCCTGACGGCGGGATCGTGGTGCGTAGCCTTCTCTTCTGCCAACTTCGCCCCTTGGAAAATGTACGATTAAGCCTTGAAGGCTACTCAGGACCCATAGCCGACACAAGCGGAATGGAAGGCATTATGGCGGCGGTGTTGTAGTGGTAGCGTGGTCCGAGAGACGGTCGAGCAGTTCCGACAGGATCCGGACGCGCCGTCTGATGAAACCGCGGAACGAAACTCGGGCGGCGACGTACGTTGCACCCCAGGACGCGGCGAAGATCGAAGCGGCCAGCCACGATGGAGCAATGCCGCTCAAAACGGTCCCTGAGATAAAGCCGCCCAACGCTCCGCCGCCGATCACCGTCCCGAATGCAAGGAACACCTGCTGCACCCCACCGTTCTCGGTGATCCTGATGCGAGTCTTCCCGTCCTTCGGCTTGACCATCACGTGTATGAGACGCCCGGTTCCCTCGAACGAGTTCTGAAAGCTGAGAGAATTCCACGACAGCGATTTGCCCAGTGTTTCGTTGATGCGCCCCACCTCACCGGTGGCCGCTCGCACCTCTTCCAGCAGGGCCTCGAACTCCTCGACCGGCAATTCCACGTCCAGCGTGCGTTCCAAGTCGATCTTCGATGGCGCACCGAAGATCCCCCCTCGCTCCGGCATCACTGGTGGCCGGTCGAGTGCCTGCCCGGCGTCCCGCACGCGATCGGGCGAGAGCCCGACCTCGGCGCCAATGCGTTGGATCGCCGCGAGCGAAAGCGCGCCCTCCTCTGTCGGATGCTCCGCCTGCTGTTCTGCGGCGTACCTGATCAGGCCCCGTGCTTGGTTTTCGTCATACGCCGGCTTGTGCTGTACGGCCTGCTCGAGCGCTGACGCAAATTCGTTCGGTGTGGTGTGTCGTTCCTTCCGATGCATGCTCATCGCTTGGACGAGTACCTGCTCGACGGCCGCTGGGAGTTGGTCTAGGCGCTCCCTGTGCAGCGGGAGCGCGTCGACGAAGCGCCGGTACTTCATTGCCTCATCGGTCACCCACATGCCGGGCGCCTCACCGACCATCATCTCATAGAAAACGCTGGCTAGGCTGTACACGTCGGTCCGCTCGTCGAGATCGCTGCGGCCAGCCGCCTGCTCCGGACTCATGTAGCCTACGGTCCCGATGGCAAACCCAGTCTGCGTGAGTTTGTTGCCGCCCGCTGTACTGATGGCCTTGGCGATCCCGAAATCCGCGACCACCGCGTGTCCCTCCGAAAGGAGGATGTTCTCCGGCTTGATGTCCCGATGAACGAGACCCTTGCGGTGAGCATAGGTCAGGGCGTCAGCCGCTTCCCGCGTGATGGTAAGTGCGGTTGCCAACGTGATCGGGTCCTCTCCATTCAGGAGCGCACGCACCGAGGGCCCCTCCACAAACGGCATTACGAAATGAAGCACGCCGTTCACGTCACCTGAGTCCAGGAGCGGCACGATGTGAGGGTGGTTGAGCTGCGCGGCGATCTCGATCTCCTTGAGGAAGCGAGTGACCGCGATCGACGCCGCCAGATCTGGCCGTAGCACCTTGACCGCAACGGGACGATTGTGCTTCACGTCTTGGGCGAGATACACGGTGGCCATCCCGCCCCGCCCCACCTCGCGAACGGGATCGTAACGGCCGCGGAGCGCGTCGCGGAGCATCTCCAGTTGGTCAGTCATGCGGAGTAAGCTAGCTGATCTTTACTTCATCAACTCGGCAGGCCACGTCCACAGCACGTGCCTGTTCTCGAGTAGCCGCGAACAGTTCCATGTGTTTTCCGGAGAACCGCCGTCGAATCCGCCGACCAAGTGCTCCGCCCGTTCCGCTCGAGCGCGCCCCAGCCTGAACACGGTGCCAAAGACCTTGGGTTTTGGAGCAATCTCAGGGAACCCGATTCTCTGCAGGTCCACGTGCTGGTATCCGAAAACCTTGGATTTTGCAGCGATCTCAGGGAAATCGAGTCTCTGCAGGTTCACGTCGTGGTATCCGAACCCAAGGAAACAAACCTTGTCAGCCCCTTTGATCATCGATCTGAGGTCATTGAGATACGGGTCGTCCTCATCGACACCATCTGGTATTACGGTGATGTTCTTCGCTGCTTCCTGGACCAGCGTGGCGCTGGGTTGATCCCAACCGTATTGCCGCGGCGATCCTACCACTCCGTACACGTGGCTGATTTTCATGGCAGAATGCAGGAGCTCCAAGGCCGTGGCGTCGTCGACTTGGAACGTGCTTCGAATCGCCGTGAAGAAGAAACGCTCGAGCGAACGGTCGTAGTTGAAGGTGATGACGCGGACGTTGTTCAACGCACCGAAGTCATTCTTGTCAGTACCGGCCTTCATCTGCTGCCAGAGCTTCTCATACCAGTGATCGTGCCCCCCACCGAACTCTCCCGTGTCCAAGTACACTGGTTGCTCTCTGGACAGAATCAACCATGAAATCGCTATCTTCCCAATCGCAATCTCCAGCTCGGTGGCGCTGGCGAGAAACTCGTCGATCGTCGGCAGACGCGTTTCTTGGAATCGGCCGCGGAACTCGAGAACACCGTCGTCATGGCCCAGCTCGGATAGGATCGAGCGGAGTGCCTGGTCAGGATTCAGCAGACCGTTGTCGAGGATCAGGTGCCGGAGGCGGGAGCCGAGCGGATACCCGTACGGATGGCTCGCCCCAGCTCCGAGAATCAGCACCAGGTTTTCTGTGATCATGGTCCATGATTATGGCGCCCTGCTCCCCACCTGGCCAACCCCAGCGTCAGGGTCTTGCCCTCGCTCGGTGGTTCCCGAGACAGGGGCACGCTTCGCTGTTCGGCCTCTGCGACCAAAATGGTTGCGCAACATGAACCAATGGATGACATTCCGATACCAAAATGGTCGCACAGGGAGGTGTCGCATGGGTGTCGATTCACTGGCGCCACGGGTGATCCAGGCATTGCAGCATGCGCCCTGCTCTCTCCGGGCCTTGGCTCGAGAGGCTGGGGTTCCGCATTCCACGCTGGTTTCGATTCGGAAGGGGGACCGCACGCCCACCTGGGAGGTGGCCGATAGGCTGCAGGCGGCCCTGACGCTATGGGGCGAGCGGTGTCACGCCGCGGCCGCCTTCATAGAGGGGGCCCACTTGGCAGCCGCCAAACGGCTGGCGGCCCGTGAACGTCGATCGGAGTAGGATGACCGCTGAAACGCTGCCGACATTCGGTGTTTGTGAGCCGACAATGGGTGTTTGTAAACTGACAATCGGTGTTTGTAAGCTGACAATTGGTGTTTGTGAGCCAACATTGACCGTTTGAAAGATGACAAACGGCAGATGTACCATTGCAACCGCCGAATGTAACGTTACAGATGGCGTTCGTAAGCCGACAAACTGCCGTTGTAAGCTTACAAACAGCGTTTGTAAATGGCCCTTTTCATGAATATCATGGTATCGAGTGCCCCCGGCGTGATTCGAACACGCGACCCCCGGATTAGGAATCCGATGCTCTATCCAAGCTGAGCTACGAGGGCAGAACGACGAAAACTACCGTCGTCTCGAGCGGCCTCCAACTGACGGTTCCCTTCTACCGTTGAGGGTACCGCAGCACGCTATGCACCGGGACGCCATCGAGCTTTGTCTGGCCGTTGAGGTCGGAAAGCTCTATTAGGACTAACACGCCGGTAGCGATTCCACCCGATTGGGCCACGACCGCCACCGCCGCTGCCGCGGTGCCCCCAGTAGCCAGCACATCATCCACGACCAGGACCCGATCACCATCCTGAATCGCATCCTGGTGAATCTCTATGGTATCGGTTCCATACTCCAGCGCATACTCGATCGTATGGGTCTTCCAAGGGAGTTTGCCCTTTTTTCGAGCCAGAACGAGCCCCGCGTCCAAGTCATGGGCTAGCGGAGCCCCAAAGAGGAAGCCGCGGGACTCGATGACCATAACCTTGTCAGGAGGGTTGTCCTGCACCAACGAGATCATCGCATCGGTGGCCTGCCGAAACAGCTGGTGGTCGAGCAACAGCGGCGTGATGTCTTTGAATACGATTCCCGGCTCAGGGAAATCCGGCACGTCCCTGATGCCACCGTACAATGCACTCAACGTCTCGTTAGACATCGCTTGATGTGTCATATCTACCTTGCTGAGAACGGTTTACGTTCATCCACTTCATGTGGATAATCAACTTTTTCCACATTATCAACTCTCGCCCATTGAGGGCCCTCAAGCGCCAGATGGTCAATTGCCTCGAGGGAGGCGGTTGTCCCCGAAGCTACGATCTCGACCCGCCCATCTGGCAGGTTCTCCACCCATCCGTGGAGCTCGAGGCCGTCGGTGCGACGGACGATAAACCTCCTGCACCCCACGCCTTGCACGCGCCCCGAGACGACCCAGCGGAAGGCCGTCAGTCGCTAGCCTCCCCCCTCATGGACCTTCGGTGCCGCACGACATACACCGTCACAATGGTCACGAGGATGGGTGCCAGGATCAGCAGCGCCATCGTCGAATATTGGTGAACCGCCGGGTTTTCCAAGAGCGAGTCCAAATCGCCCACAAGCACGGCGTTCTTCCCGATAATCCACCCGATGGCGGTGAGAATCACGCTCCAGATTCCTGCCCCGAGCGCCGTATAGGCTATGAACCGGTCGAGCCGCATCCGTGCTATTCCAGCGGGTACGGAAATGAGTTGGCGGACTACGGGAACCAACCTCCCTACGAAGGTCGAGATCTCCCCGTGATCTTCGAAAAACTTCTCGGCCCGAGTGAGGTGGGCTTCTTTTACCAACACGTACTTGCCAAAGCGCACCAGGAACGGTCGACCGAGATACACCGCCACGTAGTAGTTGAACAAAGCCCCGAGGAGGCTGCCGAAAAGTCCGGAGGCGACCACCAGCCCGGCATTCATCCGGCCCTGAGCGGCCAGGTATCCGGCGGGCGGCAGTACCACCTCGCTGGGGAACGGAAAAAACGACGACTCCACGGCCATTAACAGCGTGATCCCGGGGTACCCCAGATCGAAAATGAGATCGGTGAGCCAACGGACGACCGCTTCGAACATCTATGGGCTTTCCTCTCTGGGTTGGAAGCCGTGACGACCGATGAGCGGGACGAATCGCACATCGCCCAGGCTCTCTTCGAGAGTTTCGGCGCCCTGCTTCCTGACCAGCACCAGTTCCTGTTCTTTGCCTCGCTGAATCGGGATGATGAGGCGCCCGTTGTTCGTGAGTTGGTTGACCAGGGGCTCGGGCACTCGTGGCCCGGCAGCCGCCACGAGAATCACGTCGTACGGTGCCTGAGGCCGCCACCCAATGGAGCCGTCTCCCACGACCACGCTCACCTCGTGCAATTCTGCGGCGCGGAGCGCTGCCTTGGCGGCGTCGGCAAGTGCGGGCACCCGCTCAACGCTCACCACATAGGACGTCAAATACGAGAGTAACGCGGCCTGATACCCAGACCCAGTCCCGATTTCCAGGGCGCGTTCACTTCCGGTGAGTCCCAAGCTCTGTAGGAACAACGCCTGTGTCGTGGGCTGCGAAATGGTTTGCCCAGCCCCAATGGGCAGAGCCGTATCTTCATAGGCGTGGTGACGGTTGGCTTCGGGCACGAACAAGTGCCGTGGCGTTTCGCCGAACGCCCGCAGCACCGCCATGTCGTGAATGCCGTTTTGCCTCAGCTGTTCGACTAGGCGGGCGCGATACCCGCCGTACGTATCAGCTACTCGCCGAGTCGCCAATCGCGCACCGCTTCCAAGAGTTTGTAATTGGTGAGGTCGACGTGCAGCGGTGTGACCGAGATATACCCCTCGCGTATCGCTTGGAAATCGGAGTCTCCGGTTCCCGACCATGAAACCTGGCCGCCCCCGATCCACAGGACCTTCCGGCCCCACGGGTCTTCAGAGTCGAGAATCGACTCGGAATAAACTCGCTTCCCAAGCGTGGTAACACGAATGCCCTTGATCTCGGCCCCAGGAATGGGTGGAAGATTGACGTTGAGAAGCGTTTCCTTAGGGAAGTCTGTGACTTTCGTGACATCACGAGCGATCCGTTCCAGCCAGTCGCGTTGGCTTTCTGCGTGCTCGAGGTTGAAGCCGGCGTACGAGACCGCGACACCGGGGATGCCCAGAGACAAACCCTCCATGGCTGCGGCCACGGTTCCGGAATACAACACGTCCTCGCCCATGTTCGGCCCGTGGTTGATGCCCGAAAATACAAAACTGGGTTTGGCATCCATGAGTTTGCCCAGTGCGATCAAGACGCAATCGGTGGGCGTGCCGTCGATCTGCACCGACCCGTCCGGACGTTCCGTCGGGCGGAGCGGTCTGCTGAGTGTGAGTGAATTGGACGCCCCACTCTGTTCTCGGTCGGGGGCGACGACGGTGACATCGGCGGGGATGGAGCGGCACACTTCAGCCAGAATCTCGATGCCGCGCGCGAGGATCCCGTCGTCGTTACTGACGAGGATCTTCAAGCGGGGCCTTTCCGTCGAGAACATCGAGGATGCTCCTGAGTTCGTTGCTCAGGTTCTCGATCGTTTCGAGCTGGAGCGCACGACGCGCTTCCCCGCGGAGTTCACCGGTCCGACGGTATTCTTCGATCCGCCGACGGGCACCTTCGATCGTGTACTTCTCATCATAGAGGAGATTCTTGACCAAAAGAATGAGCTCGATTTCGCGTCGCTGATACACACGATTGCCCGAGCGGTTTTTGGCAGGATTGAGAAACCGGAATTGGCTCTCCCAGTACCGCAACACGTGCGGCTTGAGGTCGGTAAGCTGACAGACGTCGCCGATCGAGAAGAACTCCCGCACGGGCTGCGACGCGGTCATTGCCAGCGCTCGGGTTTGGGTTCTCGTTCCATCAAGTCTCTCACGGCCAGGGCCGGGTCCTTCCCATCAAACAGAATCTTGGAAACTTCGGTCGCAATGGGAAGCTCCGTTCCCTCCCTTTGGGCTAGTTCGACCGCCGCACGAGCCGTGAGGACACCTTCGGCCACCGTGTTGCGCTCGGCCATGATTTCGTCGAGGGTGCGGCCCCTCGCAAGTTCGATCCCGAGCGTGCGGTTGCGCGAGAGCCCACCGGTGGCAGTGAGGAGAAGGTCGCCAATGCCCGCCAGGCCAGCGAAGGTCATGGGGTCCGCGCCCATCGTGACGCCGAGGCGCGTGGTTTCGGCCAACCCGCGGGTGACGAGCGCCGCGAGGGAATTGTGGCCCAACTCGAGTCCGTGCAGGAGTCCCGCCGCGATTGCAATGACATTCTTGAGCGCCCCTCCCAGCTGCACACCGACGACGTCGGTGCTCGTGTACACGCGGAAGTAACCCGATCGGAACAACTCCTGGGCGGTGGCGGCCGCGTCGTGATCCCGACACGCGACAACAACCGCCGTTGGGTGACGTTGGTAGACCTCGCGGGCAAAACTCGGGCCTGACAGCGCCGCGATCGGCGTGTCGGGAAGCGTCTCCTCGAGGACATTCGACATCATCTTGAGGGATTCTTCCTCCAGACCCTTCGATACCGATACCACCAATGGGCGGGGGTCGGCGTTATTGAGCGCCGAGGCAACCTGGCCCGAGATGGTGCGGACCGCGTGCGATGGGACCGCCGACACGACGACCTCCACGCCTTCGAGTGCTTCCTGCATGTCCGACGATGCTCTCAACGACGGTGCCAGCGGGCAACCAGAGAGGAAATCCTCGTTTACGTTCTGCTCGTTGATGGAAGCGGCCACGGCGGATTCGTAGGCCCATATCGACACGTCGTGGCCTTCGCCAGCCAAGAGATTAGCGAGGGCGGTGCCCCAGCTTCCGGCCCCCACCACCGTTACGCGCGTCACCGCTGCCCCCCCTGCTCTGGTTCGCCACGTCCGAAGCGGGTTTCCGTTCCAGCAAGGAGCCGTCGGATGTTGGTGCGATGGGTGAACACGATGAATGCCGTTAGAAACAGGCCGACCCAGAACGTGAATCCCATCTCCGGATAGAAGATCCTTATCCAGATCGCGAAGCTGGCAGTCCCCATCATCGAGGCCAAGGACATGTATCCCCAGAGGGCCAAGACTATCCCCCACATGGCCACGCTCGCGCCAACCGCCTTTGGTGCCAGACCCAGCAGGACCCCCGCAGACGTCGCCACGCCCTTGCCTCCCCGAAACCCGAGAAAAATAGAGAACACGTGACCCAGGATCCCAGCGAGTCCGACCGTGAGCGGCATCCAATGTTGTGGCAGCAGAGAACGAGCGGCGAGCACCGGGGCTGCACCTTTGGCCACGTCGAACAACGCGACCGGAACCGCGAATTTCCAGCCCAGGAGCCGATAGACGTTGGTTGCTCCAAGGTTGCCGCTCCCGAACTTGCGGATGTCAACGCCGGCCACCAGCCGCGGGAGTACGTACGCCGACGGAATCGACCCGACGAGGTAGGCGCCTAACATCCATAGAACGAGGCTCACGCCCTTCTCCGTTTCATGCGGAGCTTGAGGCGGATAGGCGTTCCCACAAAACCCCAACGTGTGCGGATCCCTCGTTCGAGGTATCGCCGGTACGATTCAGGGATGTCGTCGGGATGGTTCGAAATGATGGCGATCGTCGGGGGGCGGACGCCGATCTGTGTGGTGTAGTGAAGCTTCACTTCACGTCCACCGACCTGTGGCGGCTGGTGGGCGTCAACCAGTTTCGACACCCCCTGGTTGAGTTCGGCCGTACTCACCCTGTGCTCTCGAGCTGCTGCGGCTGCAAGTATGGCGTCGGGGAGCTCGCGCACCCGTTGTCCTGTGGTGGCCGAAATGTAGATGAAAGGAACGTATCCCAAGAACGGCACACGTTCTTTGATGGACGTTTCACCACGCTGCGCCGTCATCGTTTCTTTGTCTTCCACAGCGTCCCACTTGTTCACCGCCAAGATCAAGGCTGATCCGAGGTCCCAGGCTTCCTGGGCTATCCTCAGATCCTGGGTGTGGATCCCGTCGACCGCGTCAACTACCAAGACACTGACATCAGCCCTTTGCAGGGCCTTCTTGGACCGCAGAGTCGAGTAGAATTCGATCTCATCCTCTACTTTCGATCGTTTCCGTAACCCCGCAGTATCAATGAAGTTGAGAGTTTTGCCGTGGTACCGCAAGGGGGTGTCGATGGCATCCCTGGTGGTGCCCGGTATCGGTGATACCACAAGGCGTTCCTGACCTAGCAGCCGGTTGACCAAGCTCGATTTTCCAACGTTGGGCCGGCCCACTACCGCCACGTTGATGACATCTGCCTGGTCGTCGTCCGTAGTTTCGGGAAGGAGCGCGACGATGCAGTCGAGCAGGTCTCCCGACCCCTTCCCCGTCGATGCCGAAACGGGCTGCGGGTCGCCAAGTCCCAACTCGTGAAAGGCGTGGTGTGAAATGTCTCCCGCCAGTTCGTCGGCTTTGTTCGCGGCAACGACCACCCGGTCGCGACATTTGCGCACCAGCACAGCCACCTCTTGATCGGCGGGATGCACCCCCTCTTGGGTGTCGACTACGAAGACAATCACGTCGGCTTCGGCGATAGCGATTTCGATCTGAGTGCGTATGGCTGCAGTCACCGGATCGTTGCGATCCACGATCCACCCGCCCGTATCGACTAGCCAGAAGCTCTTTCCGTTCCAGGATGCCTCCGCGAAGTTGCGATCCCGGGTCACACCGGGCCGGTCGTCGACGATAGCCCTCCGGCCACCCACGATTCGATTGAACAGGGTGGATTTCCCAACATTGGGGCGGCCGATGATAGCGACCGTACCTCGCTTCACGAATCCAGTCCTTTGGTGAGGACGTCGGTGAAGTGGTACGAGAGCAAGAGGGGCATGGGCACCGAACGCTGCAACTCATCGAACGAGAGATCGTCCAAGAACAGTCCCTCATCGTTCACAGACTCGGCCGGAAGGAGCGCCCCGTCCCACTCCGGATGCTCGAGCAACGCGCTATGGAAAGTCTTGCCCGGCAGAAGGCCCGCACTGGTCACGGAAGGGCCGAAGAGACCGTTCTCGAGGGCGACGAGATCGAATTCCCCGCCCGTTGCTTTGCGCAGTGGCTCCATGACGAAGGGAAGCAGGCGTCCCATGGCCGTACCGGTCAAAACGCCGTATCGCCGTCCCTCGATTTGCGACAAGTTTCCAATTGATTCCTGGATCTGCTGTTGGAGGAACCGCACGCTGCCCACCCCGTTTTCTGCCTGCTCGAACCCGTCGTAGCGCTCGGCATCGGGGAGCGGCCGTCCGGCGCCGAGGTAGAGGTCATCCGATCCATACGCCCAATAGACGCCGCGTTCACTTTTCGCACGAGCAGCATATTCCTCAACCAGGGTTATGGCCGACTCACACGATGCCGTATCCGGTTCATCCACGAGGTGGTGCTTCGAGAACTCGGTGAGCCCCACTGGGACTACCGACACCGAGATAACGGCTTCGCCGAGTTCGTAGAGATCGGACAGGCTCCGGGCCAGCACCTCACCGTCGTTCAGTCCCGGCTGGAGGACGATCTGTGTGTGGAATTGGATCCCTCCTGCCGCGAACGCTCGTAGTTGCTCGCAGATGTCTGGGGCGCGGGGATGCCGCAGAAGACGGCGTCGCACAATGGGGTCGGTGGCGTGGACCGACACGTAGAGCGGCGACAGCCGGTATTCCAAGATTCGCTCGACGTCCTTCGGCTTCAGATTCGTGAGTGTGGCGAAGTTTCCGTAGCGGAAGGACAAGCGATAGTCGTCGTCACGCACATACAAGGTCTCGCGGAGCCCTGGTGGCAGCCCATCGACAAAACAGAAATCACAACGGTTGGCGCACCGGCGAATCCGCGGCGGCTCCAGGACGACACCCATTGGTGTTCCCTCGGGTCGTTCGACGTCATACTCGATGGTCTCGCCGGTCGGGGATTCCGCCAGGAAGACGAAATGTTCGGCGGCAGTAAGGAACTCCCAGTCCAGGAAGTCAGTGAGCGCGTGCCCATCGACAGACGCGAGGGCGTACCCGGGCTCCAGACCGAGTTCCGCCCCGAGCGAATCGGGATGGACATGTTGAATGCGTAGCATGGGGGGGGAAGATAGTGGGACAGAAGGGACAGAAGGGACAGAAGGGACAGGGGGGACAGATGGGACAGGATTGATCACTGTCCCCCCTGCTCCCCCCTGTCTACTGTCTACTGTCTACTGTATCTCCAAGCTATCGCCCCCGCCGCCTCGGCCCGTATAGAGATGGAGTGTTGTCCGCGTGGCGTGAGGGTCGGAATCTGCTCGGTGTGTGTGCCTACGACTTGGCCTTGCGCGTTCAGGAATTCGAATACGATGGACGTTGGTGTGGTCGCATCGTTGCCGATGTTCTGGGCTGATCCGTTCACCACGACGTTCGATTCGGCAGGAAGGAACTGCTGGATGCTGATCGCGAGGCCCATACCCCCTCTAGAGAGATCGGCATAGTGCCGGGCTGAATCGCGCGTCCCGGCCAAGTTGAATGCCATCGCGGTCAGTTGCATCGTTTGCGGATTGAGCGGATCGATTGCCTGAAGCCGGTCGACCGTGGCCTCGAGTCGCCCGCCGTCTTTTTGAGCGAGGTACGCCCGCGAGAGTACGACGAGACTCCCACGGTCGTAGGGATTGTGCTCGAGCGCACCCTCCAGCACGGCGGCCGCCTGCGCCGCGTGTCCCTCATTGAAGAGTGCGAGCCCCGCCTGGAGAAGTTGGTCGCTGCGTAGACCCTCGATGGCGAGGATCTGCGACAATAGGCCATCCATGGCGTCCCTGTGCCCAGCCGCGGAATACAGGGTGAGGAGTCGCAACGCTGCGTCGGCGTCGTCCGGGAAAGACGCTATGTACGTGCCGAGTGCCTCGATGGCTGGCGCGGCGGCCACCTCGATGGCAGCCGAATCCCTGGCGAGGCCGTCGGTAACCCCTGGAAGGGCACTGCGCCACGTGCTCAGGCGTTGTTCGAGCGCTGTAGAATCCCGGGCCACCGCCTGCTGCACTTCGGGCCTCAGGTTCTGCCCTGCCCATTCGGCGATCAGGGATGCCAGAAGTGCGGAATCCCGGGCCACGTTCGCCATCAGCGTGTCGCGGCCAATGCGGTTTCCGGCCACCGTCTGCACTGCCGGTTCGGCCAGTGCCTGGCGTTCGAGGGAGCGGACAATGTCGGATGTCGCCTGGCGGAGCAGGTCCTTCGCATTTGGGTCGTCGGCAGCGAGCGCTTGTCCCTCGGCCAACTTCGCGGACGCCTCGGGAAGTTGGCCGAGGTCGGCGTACATGCGGGCCTGGTAGAGCGAAATGGCGGCGGCCGAAGGGTCGAGGCGCGAAGCGAGCGCAAAGAAGTAGTTCGCGGAATCCGGGTTGCCCTCCTGCCATCCGCGCAGCGCATTTGCCAGGACATCGACCGCGAGCGCGGAACTATGCTGCGCTACGTCGTCTTGGCACTGTGGGGCGAGTTCGGTCGCGTGCCGAAACGCCGTGTCGGCCCCGATGGCGTTTCCCTGTTCGGCGAAGACGCGTCCAAGGTAATACCAGGCCGCGGGGTTCGATCCCTGATCATGGTCGCGGATCGCACGCACCAGGGCCTCGAACGCTTGGTCGAGCCTGTCGTCGCGTCGGGCGGCCGGGTTTTCAATGGCGTTCTTGAGTTGGTTTATGCCGTCGGAGACGACCCCGTGTCCCGGCTCGAGGTCACAGGGAGATTGAGCTGGTTGCCACAGGTCTTGCGCTCGTGCGTCAACGAACGGCGTGATCAATAGTGTGGTGGCGATCCCGACACACAATCCGCAAAACCGCATGCTGCTCTCCCGTGTGAGGTCTCTGGACGACGTCGTATTCCCTAAGGTATCTGTCGGATCGGCGTCGGCAACTCGACTCGTCGGTAGGGTGGAAGGCGTCGGTTGTAAGAGCGGACCCCACTCTCAGCGCGGTGAAGCCGCGATGTTCCCCCCGTCCACGGTCACAACGGAACCCGTCGTGCTCCGCGCGAGGGCCAGGCTCAAAAATGCCTCGGCAACGTCGTGCACGGTCACCTCCCGGCCCAGCAGATTCGATCGGTAGTACTCGTCGGCACTGAGCCCGCGTGCCTCGGCACGGAGGGCCACGTCATCGGCGTCGAGCAAGTTTGTGCGGATGCGGTCGGCGTTCACTGCGTTGGCGCGGATCCCGTCGGTGCCGCACTCCAGCGCGTACTGTTTCATGAGGGCCACCAGCGCCGCCTTCGCCACCGCGTAGGGCCCGAAGCCCTTGGCCGGATTGAACGCAGATTTCGAGGCGTTGAAGAGCAAGAAGCCTCCGGTACCTTGCTGCCGCAGGCGTGCGGTCACCGCCTGCGCGACCCATTGATGAGAAAGGAGGTTCACCTCGAGGCTCGCGCGAAGGGTTTCTGGATCACACGTGTCGATGTCCCCCTGAGGAGCTGTGCCTGCGTTGGAGACTACTCCATCGAGGCCGCCAAACCGCCGTACGACGTGTTCGATGCACTCGCCGACGGCGTCGGCGTCGGTCACGTCCAGAGCTTCGTGGTCGGCGCCTAGCGAGTCGGCCACCCGGGCGAGGCATTCCGCGTCACGATCGACCAGGTAGAGTGACGCACCCGCCAGCGCGAAGGCCCGCGCCACAGCCTCTCCGATGCCGCCGGCAGCACCGGTGACCAACACCACTCGCCCCGAGAGAAGTCGCGGTTTTATTTTGGCCAGCTTAGCCTGCTCGAGCGACCAGTACTCTATGTCGAAGAGATCTCTTTCGGGCAGCGCCTGAAAAACACCTATCGCCTCTGCATCGGTGATCGTGCTGACTGTGTGCTCATAGACATCTGCGGCCACGCTTGCGGCCGCCGGCGATGTGCCTACTCCGATGATCCCGAGCCCCGGTACCAGAACGACCCGAGGGTCCGGATCTAATTCCTTGACCTCGAGCCCCCGCTCCTTCACTTGCCTCGCAACGTAGGTACGGTAGGCGCCGCGGTATTGCGAAAGCTGCGACTGAACGTGCTGCCGCACGGCCGCGGGTCCCTCCTGCGCCGCGATGTCCAAGAGCATGGGCAGACGTTTGGTGCGGATGACGTGCTCGGGTGTGATCACACCACGCTGCGACCACTGCTCTAGTTCGGGACTATCGACGAAGGCGCGGATGGCCTCCGAAGTACGCAAACACATTATGTAGTGGCGTTCGCCCTCGCCGAGGAGTCCGCGCAGAATTGGCGCGAAGGACGTGTAACTCAAGTCGGGACGCGCCGGTACACTGACCGTTACGCGGCGGGAGGCCACGTATTGCTCGGCCTCGTCCACAGCGCGGATGTGGAGCTCGTAGGACTCGCGCGCGGTCTCGCCATAGGTGAACAATCCGTGCTGCAACAGCAGAAGCCCTTCGGCGTCTGGATGGGCCTCGTACACCTCTGCAGTCAGTTTCGAGAGATCGAACCCCGGCATCACGTAGGGGACGATTGCCAGCCGGTCCCCATAGATGTCCCGACAGATCCGTTCGGCCTCGGGCTGATCCACGATGCTCAAGATGGCGTCCGCGTGGGAATGATCGATGAACTTGTGAGGAAGAAAAGCGTGCAGCAGGGTCTCGACCGAAGGGTTGGGCGCCGCTGAATTAAGGAGCCGAATGCGCTGTGCGTTGACCATATCTTCGTCGCTCAGCGAGTCGCGATCGCGCAGCGCGCCAAGCGAAGCCAGGCGTACCGCCGGCAGTCCCGGAGGATCGATGGCTCCGAGATCCCACCCGCTGCCCTTCACACACAACACATCAACAAGGTCTCCGAGGTCGTCGGGGAGACGTGTTTTGACTGACGTGTTGCCACCGCCGTGAAGCACTAATGCCGGGTTCCGTCCGATCAACCTCGAGGTGTAGACGCGCAGCGCAATGTCATCGTTGACGTCGGGATCGCCCGCGTAGCGATTGATCATCGCCTTAGCGTCCGCGTCAGACCATTGACTCTTCATTCCAATGCCACCTCCTTGCGTCGCAGAGGTATCGGTCGCGACACGATCGGTCAAGCGGGTACTGTAGAGATTTGAGACATTTGGGCTGAGAAAAGTACTGAGCGCCCTTGCCGAGAACCGTTGGGTGCGGGAGGTTCGCAGCGGTTCCCGAAGGTCTTACGTCAGAGCGGGCGAGCGGATTCGAACCGCCGACGTCCAGCTTGGGAAGCTGGCATTCTACCCCTGAATTACGCCCGCGTAGGCGGAGGAGTCTTGAGCCTCCTCCGCTCCAGCGTCAATACGGCTGGTGAACTAGTTCGTCTTGTATCGGTAAGCAATAATATCGCCCTGCCCCATGACTGCGAAGTTGAGCGCATCTCCCGGCGCCACCGATTCGCCACCGGCGGTATCGCTGCCCACGACGTTGCCACCGGCGTCCAAGAATTCGAATGTGAAGATGGGCACATTGGTCAATCCGTCGCGCATGTTGCGAAAGCGACCCTGGACCTGATACACGCCGTTCGCACTCTCGGCGAAGAAGACCTCGATCTCGAAGGTCAGATCGTTCATGCGAGCGACGACACGATCCGCGTCTGCCTCTTGGTTTTGCGCTCGATAGGCCTCTGCCAACAGATTAAGCGCCTCCGAACTCAACGGATCTACATCGACGAGCCGAGTTGCGGCATCTGTCATCTTGCCCGCGGCTTCCGACCGTTCGCTTTCCGACGCGTTATCGTCTTCGGCGATCGACCGATACGAGATCACGAGTCTGTAGAACCCCTGCCGGCTGTAGGGGTTCTTCTCCACGCCAAGTTCCAACGCCTGTGCCGAGAGGGCGAACTGCTCGGCCAGGTAGAGTTGCTCACCCACCTCGAACAGCTGGCTGTAGGTAAGGTTCGCGGCATGCGAAAATACCGAGTTGTACAACTCTGCTGCTCGATCTCTATTCCCGACCTCGGAATAGGCCTGTGCCAGTACCGTCAACACCTCGGGATCGTCCGGTTGTAGTTCACGCCGGCGCTCATTCCACACGATCGAAGAGTCCCACTCCATCATGACGTGGTGGATATTGGCGATCAGGTTAATGGCATCAACGAGGTACTCTTCCCGCTGCTCGTTAGTCGGTTCGATATCCGCGACCTTCTTGAAGTACGTGAGCGCCGAGTCCGTTTCACCCTCATTATAGAAGATGCCGGCCAGGTAATAATACGAGATGTTGTCGGACGGCTTGAGAGCACCGGCACCTCGAAACAGGATTTTGGCTTCCTCGAGCGCTCCAGCTTGCATTGAATCCACGGCCGAGTTCAACATCGGTACCCACATGAGGTCGCGATAATAGAGCGCTTCTTCCTCGCAATCGGGCTGAAGGTGAACCGTGCGGGTAAACGCCGAGTCCATGCCGATGGCGTCGTCCAGCTCCAGATACGTCCGTCCGAGAAAGTACCAGACAGCGGCGTTTTCCACTTCGCCACGGTCCAGCGCTTCGTTGAGGGTACGCAGCGCATCGGCGAAGAGCTGCTGGCGCGCTGCCGGATCGCTCTCCTCCGATCCGCCCTTGATGTACGTCTCAGCCTGGCTCACCAGGAAATGGCCCCGCGATATGTCGCAACCGGGCCGTCGATATTTTTGCGCCTCCGCCACACCCGTAACGAACGATAGGGCAAGCGTGCACGCCAACAATCGTCTCATACTCAAGCTCCTCAGCTCCTCGTTTTCGATTCTCGATCCGCGCCGCCGCCGTTTCTCACGATGGCACCCGCGCGGTGTTCCGCCTCTTGGGCAATTTCCAAAGCGGGTCGCCCCAGTGCTTCGGCTGCCGCCTTGACGTCCGCGTATTCCGGCTTGAACCGAACGCCGGTAGGTCCTTCCCACACCTTAATGCGTACTCTGTTCCCCCCGTCAAGCTCTACGATTTGTTCCCTTCGTTCCAATGTGTTCCGCGATGCGGTCACCCGCCTAACACCCACCGTCGTGCTGTGGGTGAAGAGTGCCTGAATCACGCGATCGGCAGTGTCAGCGGTCGCGATGACCTCGATACGTACACCGATCCTACCCTTCTTTCCATGGGTCGGCCACATACTGCAATCGAGCGCGCCCGCGGCAAAAACGGCTTCCCGTAAAGGTTCCAGGTATTCCGGCACGAGGTCGTCAATGTCCGTCGCGATGATCTCGACGGATCCTGCCTCGGCCGCGGAGTCGGCGAGCAACAACCGAAGCGCGTTCGGATACCCGTCCGGATTACGGGTGCCCGCCCCCCATCCCATCCCCGTCGAACGCCAGTTGCTGGGCGGTGAACCATCACTCAATGTCTTGAGCAGCGCGGCACCGGTCGGAGTGGTGGCTTCCCCGATCAAGGGACCGTCTGTCCGCACCACCACACCCTCGAGTATGAAGGCGGTGGCGGGGGCCGGTACCGGGAGGTTCCCGTGCGCCGCCTGGACCCAACCGCTCCCCAGGGCGACCGGGAAATTGTATATCTGGTCGATGCCCAACTCCGCGAATCCGCCAATACCTCCGACGATGTCCAGTAACGCATCGGTGGCACCCACTTCGTGAAGATGCACCCTGTCGGGAGCAACGCCGTGGACGCGACCCTCGGCTTCACCCAGGAGTCGAAAGGCCTTTACGGCTTTGGCCTTCACGTCGGCACGGAGGTCGGCTTGCTCGACCAACTTCACGAGATCTCCTATGTGACTCCCGTGATGGCCGTGGTCACCATGATGGTGATCATGTCCGGTGTCACCTTCGATCTGGAAGCCGACCTTGGTGCACGTCACTGAGCACCGATCGACCTTCTCGATGTGCACGCCGACGGTTGGAAACCCCATGCGCGCCGGCAAACCCTGGAGCCACTCCGGGTCTAGGCCGGAGTCGATCAGTGCACCGAGGAGCATGTCACCGCTGATACCAGCGAACGGGTCGAGAATGGCAATTTGCATGTCTTTATGGTCTAACCACTAAATATCGCTCACGGATTCTCGTAAAGCCACCCGGCACCCGTGTTGAACAACACGACCGAATCGGAGGCCCTGATGTGTCCGGACGCCACCAATTCCCGGAGCGCCGCGAGGGTCGCGCCACCCTCGGGACATGCGTCGATGCCGTGTCGCATCGTGAGTTCGCGTTGCGCTCCCTCGAGCATCTCGTCGCTCACGGCGATCGCGCCCCCGCCGGTTTCTGCGATAGCGCGCAGCATGAGCCGACCACCGAGCGGAGCCGGCACCCGAAGGCCGGCGGCAATCGTTGCTGGGGCGTCCCACGCCTCCGTCGCATCGGCCCCCGCGTCTACTGCCCTTACGACCGGGGCGCAGCCTGTGGATTGGACGCTGAACAACCGCGGGGCTTTGCCCGTTACCCACCCCGCGTCGAGAAGCGCTTTGAACGCGATCCACATCCCTATGAGCCCGGTGCCGCCACCAGTCGGATAGATCACGACGTCGGGCAGTGTCCAATCGAGTTGTTCCGCCACTTCGAGCCCGAGGGTTTTCTTGCCCTCGATGCGATACGGTTCGCGGAGGGTCGACACATCGAACGCCCCTGTCTTCTCGGCATACGCGCGCGAGACCTTCCCGCAGTCGCCAATATGACCCTGCAGCGTTTCCAGATCGGCTCCAAAGCGCTCGATCTGTGCCAGAATGCGCGGAGGGGTCGTGACTGGAGCGACCACCTTGACGGGAATACCCGCCCGGCAGCCATAGGCCGAAAGGGCCACGCCCGCGTTTCCCGCCGTAGGTGTCGTAAACGCCGTTGCGTGCGGAGCGGCTCGTGTGACGGCCGCGGACAGACCCCGTGCTTTGAACGAACCGGTTGGGTTCTGCGATTCATCCTTGAGCAGCACTCTCCCTACCCCAACGCCGTTGGCGAGCGTTGGAAGGTCGAGCAAAGGAGTCCCGCCTTCGCCGAGCGTGACCGGCATTTCGCCCTCCAGGAGGGGCATCCACTCCCGGTATCGCCACATGTCCCACGAGCGACTGGCCAAAAGGGCTTTGGTTTCGGGAGGCGGGACAGTGTGGTACTTCACCAACCACGGCGCGCCACACTCGCACACGGTTGGGAGACCGTCAGGAGACTGCGACCGATCGCACTCGGAGCATTCGAGTATCCAGGGTGTTGTCATGCCTTCAAGTGGTTGAGGATTCGGGTTGCCAACTTTGTCGAGAAGCCGGGCAAGCTCGCGACCTCTTCGACTGTGGCCAATCTAACACCGGCCAAGCTTCCGAATCGCTCGAGCAACGTCCGGCGCCGTTTGTCACCTATCCCAGGAACGTTGAGGATCTCGGATGTCACCGTCCGCTTGGTTCGTCGTTTCCGACTATAAGTCACGGCGAACCGGTGAGCCTCGTCCCGCGCCCGTTGCAACAATCGTAGCGAAGGTGCGCGCTGTGGAAGGCGGATGCTTTCGGAACGTCCGGGGACGAAAATCTCTTCGTCCCGCTTGGCGAGGCTGGCAAGCGGAATATCGATGCGCATCTTGTGTAGCGCCGCCATGGCCGCACCGAGTTGTCCCTTCCCTCCGTCGATGACCAGCAGGTCGGGCAAGGTCTTGGCTTCATCCACGCGGCGGGCAATGTAGCGCGTGACGACCTCGTTGACAGCGGCGTAGTCGTCCTGTTGCTCGCCTTTGATCTTGAACTTTCTGTATTCGCCCTTTTTGGGCCGGCCGGCCTCGAACCACACGAGCGAACCAACGGTGTCACGACCTTGGTTCGTAGAGATGTCGATGCAGACCAAACTGCGTGGCACTGCTGTGAGTCCAAGATCACGACCCAACGCATACACGGGATCCTCGGCGCGTTCGTCCGTCTCGAAAGACTCGATCTTGAAACTCTCGAGCAAGTGACGAGCATTCTGCTCCGCTAGTTGGACCAAACGCCATTTGATGCCGCGCTGCGGGATGGCCCATGAAGTTTCCGCAAGCAACGGTGTGAGCGCGTCAAAATCAGAAGGCGCGAACGGAAGGAGTGCGTGTTTGGCCCGGGCTTCCGACGGGACGTAATGGCGCACGAGAAAGGCACTGAGCACGTCAGCGTCCGGCGCATCGATCAGGTTCTCGAAAAAGCGTTCGTGCCGGGCGACCACTCGCCCTCCCCTTACTCGTACGACGACGCCCACCGCATCGTCGCCATCTCGGGCATAACCGATCGCGTCAGTATCACCGCCACCCACAAGTTCGATCGCCTGTGGTTCTTCGAGTTGGTTCAGCCACTTGAGCGAGTCTCGGATCTTTCCAGCCTGTTCGAACCGGAGGTCGGTGGATGCCCGTTCCATGCGTTCACGGAGGCGCCGGCGAACCTCGACCGTCCGTCCCTGGAGAAACGCGAGTACGTCGTCGATCATCTCTCGATAGTCGGAAGCCGTTTGATATCCGACACAAGGAGCACGGCAACGCTTTATGTGGTAGTCCAGGCATGGGCGCTCCACTGTGTCACCGGGCAAGTCATAGTGGCACGACCGGACAGTAAAAAGACGCCGGATAACTCGGAGGGTACGACGGAGGACGCCGACATCGGTGTAGGGACCAAAAAACTTAGCGCCCGGAATGTCGACGCGACGGACAACGAGAACGCGAGGAAACGTCTCGCCAAGTGTTACGGCAATGCGCGGGTAACTCTTATCGTCCCGGAGACTGATGTTGAACGGTGGCCGGTGCTCCTTGATGAGATTGTTTTCGAGCAACAGCGCTTGCGAATCGGTAGGCACGACGATGGTTTCGAGGTCGGCAATCTTCCGCCGCAGCATGAGATTCTTGGGGCTGAGGTCGGGATGGGACCTGAAGTATTGCCGGACGCGCGCCCGTAGGTGACGTGCCTTCCCTACGTATAGGACGTGGCCGGCCTCGTCTTTCCACAGGTACACGCCCGGCGAATCGGGGAGCGACGCGAGCTTCGGCGCGACCCGAGTGGGAATGTCGGACATGGATGGAAACTACCCGGTCGGTCCGCGACGCCTCAGGATGGCGCGCGCTTCCGGGTGCCCTACCACCACCGTAGCGGCGCCGTAGACGAGCGCGAACGCCGCTACCGCGGCGAGCGCGCTCACCCACGACGCCGCGACGGCTAGGCGGCCGGCGACGAGCCAAGCGGCGGCCCCTGCCAAGACTGAGCTTCCGATCCCGAGCATGATTGCGCGGAGGTGCCCCTCGGTCAGGATGGTGCCGAGCCGGCGTCGGAGGAACGTGAAATTGAGCATCATGTTCACGTTGCCTCCGACGGCGGCGCCGAGGGCGATACCGGCGGGCCCCAAGGTCTGCATGGCGTAGAGTGCGACCCCGGCCGAAGTGATCACGGATACGATGGCAATGCGAACTGGAGTCTTGGTGTCCCCCAGCGCATAGTGGCCCGAGGCCAACAGCTTGACAGAGGCCTGCGCCGGAATCCCGATGCTGTACGCGGCGAGCACGCCGGCGGCGATAGCGGTTTGCTGCGGTCCGAACGCCCCCGTTTGAAACAGGGCCCCCACCAGGTTGGACGCCAAAACGGCGCAACCAACGGCAGCGGGTATGACGAAGAACGCCAAGCGTCGAACTGCGTCTCCGAGTTGCACGCTGATCTCATGCTGCGCCTGCGATACCGCGTCGCGGGAAAGCTCGGGGAGTGCCACCGCGGCGATGCTGGCGCCGAACAACGAGACTGGTAGGATCGCAATGAGCTGCGCGTAGCCCATGATCGCGACTGCGCCCGGTTCTAGGAACGACGCGAGTGCGGTGTCGACGATGCTCGATATCTGGTACACGCCGGCGCCGAACACCACGGGCAGCCAAGCATGAATGACAGTGCGCACCCCAGTGGCGTTCAAGTCAATTCCCCACGCCACCCTACCCCCAGCTCGCAGGGTGTGCGGCAGCTGTACTACGAGTTGGGCCACGCTGCCGGCCAGCGCTCCCCACGCCAATGCTACGACTAGGCGAGTCTCGGTCCACAACATCGCGCCGAACACCACAAGCGTGGCGATCTGAACGATGTTCCACATCGCCGGAGCTGCGTACGACAGAAAAAACTGGCGATGCGTGTTGAGTATTCCCAAACACCACGCCGAGAGAATGAGCACCCCAGCCATGGGAAACATGATCTCGACAAGCCGAACGGTGAGTTCCCTGGTGGCCCCGTCGAATCCGGGCGCCGCGATATCAGTGATGATCGGAGCCAACAGCACGCCTGCGATCGCGGCGACGGCGGCCAACGCCACCAGTAGCGATGCGATGACACCGGCTAAGCGTCGTGCGTCGTCATGCTCGCCGCGCTCGATCATTCTGGCATAAACGGGAATGAACGAGGCCGACAGGGTGCCCTCCCCCAGCAGATTGCGAATGACGTTGGGGATCTTGAGGGCTGCCCGATACGCGTCTGCTGCGATACCGTCACCGAAGTAATGCGCGAAAACGCGTTCGCGTACGAATCCGAGGATGCGGGTAATGAGGATTCCGGCCCCGACGTGCGCCGCGAAGCGCCCTTGGGACGCCACCTAGTACCTAACCGTCGGAGTGAGCTTCACCGCCATACCACCGGCGACACGCGTCGAACAATTCGTCGATGAGTGGGGGGCCGTACCGAATCAGATACGGCATGATGTTGAGAACTCGTTCCTGCGGTTTGCCCATTGGGAAGAGGTTGTTGCGCGCCTTCCCAATCTGATTCGTGAGTGTCTCGTTGTGAGACTTGAGGTGTGCTACCAGGCGTTTCTCGAGGTCCTTCGAGGCAGCCAGTGACGTGTTGCGCGCCGCCTGCACGGCCTTCCGCATGGTGGGGTCGATGGAAACGGCAGCTGACTCGATCGCCTGATAATGCGCTTGGAGTGCTTCGCGGAGTTTTGCAAACGCGGAGACGGCCTCGGCCGGCATCTCTCCACTCGCGAGCTTGGCCTCGAGTTGGCCCTCGGGTGACGCCAAATCCTCCGCTACTAGGTCGAACTTTGCCAGGACCTTCGCGATCTTGCCTTCGACGATCCGACCCGACCATCGGGGAATCGGGAGTTGAGGGGACACCTCGAAAAATTCGTAGAGCGGCGTACACTGTGGAAAGTAGGTCAGTTCACCGGGTCCGGCCACATAGGCGAGGGTCGGTAGGATCGATGCCTCGACGATGGGACGAAGCAACACGTTGGGAGAAAACCGCTCTGGGGCGGATTCGAGCAGTGCGGATAGTTCGTCCAGCGACCATCGCTCTCCCGATCGCCGAGCCACGAAATGTCCGTTCTTGGGTACCAACCGGTCGCGACCGAGCGAGCCCTCGATCATGAGCGGAGCCGCCCCGTCGCCGACGTGCACCGGAACTGGTTTCCCCGCCGCCGCCAGTGCTTCACCTTGCGCGGCGAGTGCGCGATCGATGGAGTCGGCTTCTTCCAGTGTACGCTGGAGCACCGGCCGCATTGCCTCTTTGGCTGCGCGACTCGTGGGGCGCAAGACGACGAGTCCCAACCGGCCAAGAAGTTCGCTCAACGTGTCGCCGAATGCGGTGGCGTAATCCGTCTCGTGTCGGTAGTGCCGGTCGAGAAGGTCCAATACGTCCGCTTTGAACTCGGTGTCGGGTGTTGCGTCGACGATGGCCTGGCGCGGTCCGTCGAGCAGCGCTCCCAATGGTTCCTTGTAGAGCGGCGTCAGCGCCTCGGTGTCCTCGCGTTCGTGCAGTGCCAGTCGGTTTAGCGCGTTCGCCATGTCCGTGACATGGATGTGGTTTGATTCCGGCAGGTCATGGTCGTCCCCGGCAACCCAAAACACGGGCACCACCGGCCGCGCCAACTCCTGCGCGAATCTGTGTGCGAGCGCGACCGCCGAAAGGGCCTTGTAGATGGTGAAGAGGGGTCCCGTGAAGAGGCCGGGTTGTTGCCCAGTCGTGACGCAGAGTGCTGATCCGTCGAAGAGTAAATCCAGGTTGTCATGCGCTGGTCCCGGCGCCGCGACGAAGGCGTCGCGGAATCCCGGATCGAGCGGCGGCAGCGCTCGCGCATTGGCCAATGTTGCGGCATCGATCTTGGGCAGCGGTAGGACCGGCGTCGTGTCGATTCTGATGGTCATCCGGTGATAATACCTCTCAGCCTCGGCCCTTGTGGTAAGGTTCCCCGCGAAGGATCGTGTCCGCGCGATAGAGTTGCTCGAGAAGCACCGCGCGGGCGAGTTCGTGTGGGAGGGTCATAGGCGACAGGCCGAGCGTGGCTTCGGCTTCCTCGCGCAGTCCATCGTCCAGCCCGAACGCGCCGCCAACGACAAGAGCTACGTCCCGTCCGTCCGTCTTCCATGTGGCCAGGCGATCCGCGAACGCTTCACTCGTTTCGCTCGGGCCGTTGCGCGTGAGGCAGAACACTCTCGCATTCTTGGGAATGGCCCGGCGGATGGAATCCGCTTCGTGACGCATGGCGGCTGCGGCTTTCTCTTCCCGACGTCCCGCCGCGCGCACCTCGATGATGTTCAGGCGCAGTCGTCCTCGAAGACGCTTGGCGTATTCGTCACAGAGGTCTCGAAGTCCGGGGTGTTTCAGTTTTCCTACGGCGATGATGGAGATCACCATCAAGCGTAGAGTCCGCGGAGTCGGTGCACCGCGGCGACCCGGTCGATGGCAAGCATATAGGCCGCGACGCGGAGGTTCACGTTATGCCGTTCGGCAACCTCCAGGACGGCATGAAACGACTGTTGCATCACGGAATTCAGGCGGTCCTTAACACTGGCTTCGTCCCAGAAATATCCCATCCGGTCTTGCACCCACTCGAAATACGAGACCGTTACACCGCCGGCATTGGCGAGAATGTCGGGGATCACGAACACGCCGTTGTTCTCGAGGATTTCATCCGCACCGGCAGTCGTCGGCCCGTTGGCTCCCTCACAGACAATCTTGGCGCGTATCTGATGCGCGTTCCGCCGGGTAATCGCATTTTCCACGGCGGCTGGGAGTAGCACGTCGACGTCCATCGTCAGCAACGAGTCGAGCGAGATCGATTCGGCGCGCGGATACCCTTCGAGGTATCTGTGTTCGCGTACCCATTGGAGCGCATCGTCGATGTAGATGCCATTGGGATTGTAGAATGCTCCGGAGATGTCGCTCACCCCGACAATCGTCAAGCCTTCCTGCTCGAGGAGTTGCGCCGCCACCGACCCTACGTTTCCAAATCCCTGCACTGCGACTTTCGTCCCACGTAACGGCAGCCCCAAATGATGGAGCGCTTCCTTCGTCACGATCATGCACCCGCGACCGGTTGCCTCCCGACGACCGAGTGATCCACCCATCTCGACGGGCTTTCCGGTAACGACCGCAGTGACCGGGTGACGCATGTGCATGGAATAGGTATCCATGATCCACGCCATCACCCGTTCGTTCGTGTTTACGTCAGGTGCGGGAATGTCGGACTCAGGTCCAAGCACGTCGATGAGTGCTGCCGTGTACCGGCGCGTGATCCGCTCGAGTTCGTTGACCGACAGGGTAGTCGGGTCGCATACGACGCCGCCCTTGGCGCCGCCAAAAGGAATGTTTACGACTCCGCATTTCCAAGTCATCCAAGCGGCCAACGCTTTGACTTCGTCCAGGCGTACTTCCGCGTTGAATCGGATCCCGCCCTTCCCTGGCCCACGTGCCGTATTGTGAATCACGCGATACCCGGTGAAGACCTCGATGTCACCCGAGTCACGTTGGATCGGCACCGACACGATGATCTGTTTCTCGGGAGCACGGAGCATGCGGTAAATGCCCTCGTCGAGCGATAAGAGAGTCGCCGCATGGTCGAAGCGAGCCATCATGGCTTCGAATGGGTTATCCTCGTCGAGCAGTGGGTCCTTGTCTCGGCCGAGAATGTCCTGCGCTGTGCGGGCGCGCTTCGGGCCCTCGCCAGGTTCCGTCATAGCTCTGTATGTGCAATGAGCGCGTCCAGCGCGCTCACAACCCTCTCGTAGTCGTTTCCCCAATCCACGTCGAGCTGGGCAACCAGCGGTGCCGCAACACTCGGCGGCCAAAGTGGCTCCAGCTTCGTCGCATCCTTTTCGGTGACTACAACGTAATCAACCCCAGCTGAATTCTGGAGCATGACGCGGACATCGTGTTTCGAGTACCGGTGGTGGTCCCGCCACCTGAGTCCGGTGACGCGCGCCCCCAATTGCACGATCTGGGCCTCGAAAGCTTCTGGAAGGGCGATACCTGTCGACGCGAGCACTCGGCACCCCCGGACCTGGCTAGGTGGCAAGACGTGTCGGGCGCCCAGTGGCCGGAATCCGGGAATGCGGAACTGGGCCGCAAGCACAGGGCCTCCCACCACGCTCTCCAGAGCCTGGCGGGACGATTCCAACTCCCTAGGGGCAACCGATTTTCCGGTTATGACCGTTAGGTCAGCCCGGCGGGCCGCGGAGGGTGGCTCTCGCCAGGGGCCGGCGGGCAACGCGAGCGAGTCGCGCGAGAGTTGTTCGGCGCTGATCAAGCAAATATCCAGGTCTCGATGCACGTCCAGGCGCTGGAACGCGTCATCGAGCACGAACACGTCGGCGCCCTGTTCGATGGCAAGTCGCGCGGCCCGCCGTCGATCCGGATTCGACAAGACAAGGGCCGAGGGGGCGAGTCGTCGATGCACCGCATCTTCGTCACCTCCGTAGCCGCGACTCAAGATCGCCGGTGTGACACCGCGTGCCGCAAAGTGTGCTGCAACCCACGAAGCGATCGGGGTCTTGCCCGCCCCGCCCACGGAGAGCCCCCCGACCGCGACCGTGGGTCTCCCGAGGCGGTGCGTGCGCATGAAGCCGTGGGTGTACACCTGCGCTCTGACCCGCATGAATCGCAGATAGGCTGCCGCCAGCGGGACCAGCGTCGTTCGAACCGCTCGAGCGCCCGGCGATGACGCGCTCCAAACGAACCGGGCTAGACGCTGCACGCCGCGGTGATCTCCGCCTGGTTCAAGGCGCGTTCGAGCGCATCGGCGGCGTCTGCCGGGTCATTGGCGTCCAAGGTGAGCGGATCCCCATAGTGGAGGTGGATCCGAGCACCGCCCTTCGGGATACGAAAACGGTCCCAAGATGACAGTTCCCACACGCGGCTGGCTCCAAATCCAACCGGAATGACCGTGGCTCCCTCTCTCGCCGCCGCCCACGCGATACCGGGCTTCGCAACGCGAGCCGGGCCACGCGGGCCGTCCGGTGTAGTGGCGATGTCGGAGCCCGACTGGAGCGCGCGGAGCATTCCCTTGATTCCCGTCAGGCTGCCGCGAGTGGAGGATCCGCGGACAACATTGTAACCCCACCGGTGCCCCGCGTCCGCCAGTCGTTGCGCGTCGCGATGCTGGCTGACGAGCAGCGTTATGCCTTCGTTGCGCCGGTGCCAGAGGGGAACCAGCAGCATGGCGTGCCACACGGCAAACGCGAGTCGAGCCCCGTCTTCCCGAAGCGACCGGACCACGTCGTCACCGGAAACAGAGAGACGCCAAGTATTGGCGAGTCCCGCGACCGCCATCCGCACCAGTGCGTCCGGTGCGCTCACGCGGCCAGCTCCATGGTCATGGTCGCAACGCGATCGGCTGCTCCTGGGCCGCCGAGCTTGGTGCGAACGTCTGCAAACATCTCCTGCTGACGGTGCGTTTCGGGTGACGCGCTGTCGAGCAGCGGTGCGACTGCTTTTGCCAGGGCTTCGCGCGTCAAAGCTCCTTGGAGGAGTTCCGGCACCGCCGGGTTGTCCGCCAGGATGTTTCCCAATCCAATGTGATCCACTCGCGCCAGCCTCCGAGCCAAGGCCGCGGTCACCGGATGCACAGCATACGCGATCGCATGAGGCGTATCGTATAGCGCGGCCTCGAGTGTGATCGTGCCCGACTTGCAGATGGCAGCCGTCGACGCTGCCATCACGAGTTCGGCTTCGTTGGTGACGATCTTGAACGCGTCGGATCCGGGATACTCGAGTCCTTCGATTGCTGCTACCGTTACCGCCAGCTCGGGGTACCCGGCAGCCAACTCTTTGGCCGCGTCACGAAAATGAGGCCAGAGTCGGGCAACCTCCGAGGCTCGACTCCCCGGAAACAATCCGAGGGTGACACGGTTCTGGGGAATGTCTAGTGCGGTTCGGGCCACCGGTTGGGTGGGAACGGTCGCCCGATCGAGCAGCGGGTGACCGACGTACGAGCACGCCACACCGCGATCTCGATAATAGTCACGCTCGAATGGGAGGGTGACCGCCAGTCGCGACACGACTGATTGGAGTCGTCCGAGCCTCCATTCACCCCAAGCCCAGATTTGCGGTGGGATGTAATACAACACGGGAATGCCGGCTGCCGCTGCTGCTGCTGCGACGCGAAGGTGGAAGCCGGGGTAGTCGACGAGAAGCACCGCGTCGTACGGGTATTTTCTGAATCGACGCTTCAGTGTCTGGAGTAGAGCGATATGTCTGGGCAGGCTCCCGATGGCCTCCACGAGGCCGACGGCTCCGAGGTCCTCCGCCCGTGCGACAGGTTGTACCCCGGCGGCCCGCAACGCCGGCCCCGCAATTCCGTCGAACTCACAGTCGGAACGTCGTTGGGAGAGTGCGGTCACTACACGCGCAGCGTGTTCGTCGCCCGAGCGTTCTCCAACAGAAACGAACAGTCTCGTCAGACAAGGACTCCGCGTTCGGACGTACCAATGAAATCGAGGAGCCGGGCGATTTCGGGCACGTGACCCGAGCGCGCGCGCAGCGTGTCAGCAGCTTCACCGGTCGTCATGTCGGAGTTGAAGAGCAAACGAAACGCGTGTTGGATTTCCAGCTTTGTGTCTTGGTCGAACCCCGCGCGGTCCAACCCCACCGCGTTCGGTCCGAGCAACTTGATGGGGTTTCCGGCTGCTCGAGCGAACGGCGGAACATCCTGAGGTACGCGTGACCCTCCACCCACGAACGCGTAGGCGCCGATCCGGACGAATTGATGAATCGGTGTGGATCCTCCCAACCAAGCGTGGTGGCCGACGTGGACGTGGCCTGCCATCTGCACCGCGTTCGCGATCGTCACATCATCCTCGACCACGCAGTCGTGCGCGATGTGTACGTAGGTCATGATGAAGCATCGGTTGCCCACAACCGTACGGCCACTCGCGTTCGATCCGCGGTTGATCGTCGAGTACTCCCGTATCCGAGTATCCGCACCGATCTCGAGCCACGTCTCACCCTTTTCGAACTTCGCATCCTGTGGAGGCGAACCCAGCACGCTGCCCACGCCAACGGTCGTACCGCGACCGATCCGGGTGTAGTCTTCGATGACCACGTGCGGGCCAAGGATGACGCCGGATGCCAGGTTGACGTTGGGGCCGACGACCGCAAAGGGGCCGATGGTGACGTCGTCTGCGACCGTGGCGTCGGCGTCTACAATTGCGGTCGCGTGAATGCCGGTCATCGATCAATAACGGTCGCTATCATTTCGGCCTCTGCGGCCCGTTCTCCGTCTACCGTTGCCTTTCCCTTCATGCGGCAGGTGGTGCCGCGGACCTGGACGATTTCGACTTCCATGCGAAGTTGATCGCCGGGCACTACCGGCCGCCGAAACCTCGCCTTATCGATTCCCAGGAACAGCACGATTTTCTCTTCTGGGTTTTCGAGTTTTCCCATCGTCAACAATCCACCGGTTTGGGCCATCGCCTCGACGATAAGGACACCGGGCATGATGGGTTGCCCCGGAAAGTGACCCTGGAAGAAGGGCTCGTTCACCGTAACGTTTTTGATGCCGACGATCCGTTCGTCGTCTAACTCGACAATACGGTCGACGAGCAGCATAGGGTATCGGTGTGGCAACACCTTCATGATTTCCTGGATGTCCATCAGGCCTCGACTTGTTGGGTTACCAAGGCATACAGTGTTCGTGCCAGCGCGACGTTCCCTGCATGCCCCGGTTGAGTTGCCGTAATGTGCGCGCAGATCGGCCGGCCGACCAATGCGAGATCGCCGACGAGGTCGAGTGCCTTGTGACGTACGAATTCGTCGGGCCAGCGCAGCGTACCATCCAGCACCCCATCTTGCGTGAGTACGAGCACGTTGGTCGAGTCAGCCCCGCGTGCCAGACCGATCTTTTTGAGCCGCTCGTGATCGTCGAGATAGCCGAACGTCCGGGCCGGAGCGATCTCCGACGCAAACGTGTGCTTGTCGATGTCCACGACGATCGACTGCGCGCCGATCAATGGATGCGGTACGTCGATCCGTACGGAAAGAGTTAACTGGGGGGCTGGTTCTACTACGTAAAGTGATGGGGCGTGCCGTACCTCGAATGACGAGGAGACGATGAATGGATCCACCATGCCATTGGTCTCTGCACAACCTGCACGGAGTAGCATGTCGAGATACTGGTTGGCACTTCCGTCTCCTATAGGCACCTCCGGACCGGTCAACTCGATGTCCATGTCGTCGATACCGAATGTGTAGGCGGTTGCGAGGAAATGCTCTACGGTGCTAACGGAGACATCGTGGCACGAAAGCTCCGTGCGATGGGCCGTCTGGGATACGTACGGTACCAATGCGGGAATGTCGGTACCACCCATGTCAGTGCGGCGCCAGATTCGGCCCGTTCCGCCGTCAACGGGACGCACCGTCATCGAGATTTCGCGCCCCGTGTGCAGGCCGATACCGGTTATCGTGGTCGCCTTGGCGACCGTGAACCGGTTCACTCGTGCTTTGCCAACCGCTCGAGATCGGCAAGCAACGGTGCCAGTCGCTCGAGGGTGGCTACCTGTCGGAGGACTCGTCGGTGATCGCGGGCCGGGTACCCCGAAACAGTCGTCTCGGCGGGTACCCGTCCTATCACCCCTCCCTGGGCGGCCACTCGGGCTGCCCGTTCCACGTGCACGTGATCGGCCAAACCGGCTTGGCCCGCCAGCCAAACGTCATCTTCCACCACGGCGCTACCCCCCACACCGACCTGTGCCATGATCAGGCACCGACTGCCGATGCGAACGTTGTGCCCGATCTGTACGAGGTTGTCGATCTTTGTACCGGCGCCGACGACCGTTTCGCCCAAGCTCCCCCGGTCGATGGTCGAGTTTGCCCCAATATCGACATCGTCTTCGATCCGGCACGGCCCCACGTGTGGTGTTCGGATGTGATCGGCCCCGACTTGGTGATAGGCGTATCCTACGCCGCCGATGACGGCGCCCGGTTTGACGACAACGCGGTTGCCGATCTCGGTGCCGCCTTCGATGCTGACGTTAATACCCACATGGCAGTCATCGCCCAAACAAACGCCGGGTCCGATGCGACTGTGGGCATCGATCACACATCCTTTGCCGAATGTGACACCAGCGCCGATCTCGGCTCCGGCGGCGATGGCAATGCGTCCGGACCACCGAACGTTTCGACCGATCCGGGCCGAAGGGGAAATTCCCCATGCCGGCTCATGCACCGGAACGAGTTTCTCAGCTAGGCCTATGAGGGCGGTAACGGTGTCGTCGGAGGTGGCCACGACGATCCGAGTGGGCACCGAGGTGGGATGGTCGCGAAGGGCCTTGGGTATGATCGCGACACCGGCATGTGATGTTTCGTAGGGGCGGAGGTGTCTCTCGGAGGTGACGACCGACAGATCGCTGGGGGCCGCGCGGTCCAACGAACTGATCCCCGTAATCGACGCCTCCGGGTTTCCTAACAATTCACCGCCGACCAGCGCTGCTGCCTGGCCGGCGGTGAGGTGCGGCGCGTTGGCCATTGGTGTACTAGGGACCGCCGGTCGTGACCCGTTGAATCACAATGTTGGTGAGGTTGAGGCTCGGGTCTGCCGAGATGATTTGGTTGCCCGGTGTAGACACGTTGAAGATCAAGCCGATGTTCCGTTCTGCTCGAAGCCCGTCGATGACGGCTTGGATGCGTGCCTCGAAGGGCGCCAGAAGTTCGGTGTTGCGCTCTTGTGCTCGTTGGGTGAGTTCCTGCTCCCGCGTTTGGGCTTGTTGCTGCATCTGCCCCAACTCTGTCTGTCGTTGTTGCCGCACTGTTGGGGAAAGCATGGGCTCCTGTTGCTGGTACGCCGCCACGGCCGAGTCGAACGACACTCGTAGCGCCTCGACTTCGGCCTGGTAACTCGCGATGTCCCGTGTGAAGGTCGATTCGGCCTGCGCGTACCCCGGCATTTGCGGGAGAATCAGTTCCGACTCGACGAAGGCGATCATAGTGGCCGGTTGCTGTGGAATGGCGGCCACTCCTGCCACCAGCAGTACGGTTACCGCGATCAACGCCCACGGTCGGGTTCTCAAACGATTATTGCTCATAGTCACTATTCCAGGGATGGTGAGAATTTAGAAGAAGTTGCCTAGTCTGAAGTGGAATTTCCACTTGGGTGTTGCCCGTCCACTTAGGTCCACGCGGTCGAACCCGTATGCGTAATCCAGTCCGATGGGTCCGAGCGGGGTGATCATGGCGAGCCCAACCCCTGCACCACGAAACATTCGGGTGGGGTTGAACTGCCCGGATCGGGACCACACGTTGCCCGCGTCCATGAAAATGTTGGTATAGATCGACTGGCTGAGTCGCAAGCCAATCTCACCCGATGCCCAAAAGTACGACCGCGCAAACGCGTCAACGCTGCTTGCATTCGAGCCGCTCGCTGAGGCGTCGAACCCGTTCGGCGTGATCGAGAATTCGTCGTATCCGCGCAGCGGGATGCCAAACTGTGTCCCGCCCATGGAGAAGAGCTGACGGAAGTGCGGCCCAGGATCACCCCATATGAACCCGGCCTGGGCCCCCAATCCCAAAATGAGCTTCATACGACTCGACAACGCGTCTTCGCCGCCCATGTTCTTGAGTGTCGAATACCATCGGCCTTCGAAGACGGCCTTGCGGAAGTTACCGCTCCCACCCAGCGGTCCACCGGCTTGAGCGACCGTGAAGCGGTGGAGTAGTCCTGCCGACGGGAAGGGAAGATCGATCCGTGTATCGCGGACGATGGTGGCACTGATCGCGGAGTAAACGCAGTTGTCGCAGCGGAAAGCCGATTGGAGGGACGGTGAGTCCCAGTTGCTTTGCTCAAAGGTGTATGTGGTCAGCAACCGCGTGAAGCGCGATCCAAGGAGCGGGAACCCCGCCTGAAGCGTCACTCCGCGTGACTGAATGCGTCCCAGGTCCGCGATGGTGTACCGGAGCCGCGAACTGTGCGCCGCGATCATACCCGATATGAGGGATCCGCGGATCGAGGGATCGGTATACGAGACGGTGATGTCGTTGATGTTGCGCCCGAACTGCCATTGGATCGACCCGCGTTTGCCCCGTCCGAACAGGTTCGGTTCGGCCAATCCAATGAATCCGCCGACGCCGGTTCCCTGCCCCACGGTCGCGCCGAAATTGATGTTGCCGGTGTGCCGTTCTACCACCTCGAAAATGATGTTCACATCACCCTGTTGGTTGGCAGGCTCGGTACGCGGAATGGGAAGCGGTTGTTCGAAAAACCCAAGGTTCTGAATGTTCTGATAGGAACGAATCAACGCCGACTGGCGCATCACGTCTCCCGGGACCATAACGATCTGGCGTCGGATGACGTCCTCATGCGTGACGGTGTTGCCCCGAATCTCGATCTTGTTGACGATGGCAGGCTGACTCTCGATGATCTGCCAGCGGAGATCCACCACCCGTCGCCCGTCTTCGGTGGTGCGCCGGGTCGCTGGGGAGTTCACCTGGGCGTAGATGTACCCGTTATTCATGTACAGCGTTTGCACGTTGCCGGTGGCTTCGCCCCAGCTCGAGCGGTCGAACACGGGCAGCTCGTCGGGGTCGTTCCCTCCCAACCCGAGGAACCCACCATCGGACCGACCAAAGGGGTACACTGATTGTAGCGCTTCAGTCGCGAACACACGGTTGCCGACGATCTCAAAGGTACCGACCCGGTATTCTTCGCCTTCTTCGACCGTCACGATCAATGCGGCCTTGCCGGTTTCGAAGTTCACGTCCAAAGAGTCGTCGATTACGTGGAAATCGATGAACCCATGCTTGGCGTAGAAATCCGGAATCCGTTGCCGGATATCGCGGTCGAGTTCCGCTTCGTCCAGATCTCCCCCCTGGAACCACCAGAATCCTTCCGGCGACGTTTTCATCACGGCGACGATGTCTTCGTCAGGAAATTCCTCGTTGCCTTCGATGATGACTCGGCTGATCGTTACTCGCCGTCCTTCCCGGACGTCGAATACGACCTGGATCGATCCGTCGTCGAGTTCGACCTCTCGGACCACGACGTCGGTTTGGTAATAACCTTCGTCCTCATAGAGTGAGTCGATCGATGCGCGTGAACGCGTGGCCGCGACATGGTCGTAAGGGAGGCCCGGGATCAGGCGAATGCGTCCTCGCACTCGCCGCTCCGAAACCTCTTCGGGCCCACGGACGGACCAGTTGTCGAGTATCGGGAGTTCCGTGACCACGAGCTCGAGCACCTCCCGCCCGTCGATCGTACCCTGATACACCTGGACGTCACTGTATTGGCCGGTATTGTACAGGGCCTCGATGCCGCGTTGGACGTTACGAAACGAGATCGGCTCGCCGGTTGGAATGCCCGCAGTGGCCAGAATGGCTCCCCGCGTATTGCGTTCGTTGCCAGACACCGCAATGCTATCGATCACGGTGATCTCCTGCTGGGCCGTGAGCGGAGTGCCCGCGGCAATCAGGATTGCGACAACAACGACGAATCTCCGCACGGAACTACGCTGTCGTCCCCGAACCGGACAGAGATTTGCTGAACATGAGCTTTTCCCCGTCGGGGTCGACATCGATCGAGATATTGTCGCCCGGCGTGAACTCGCCCATGAGGATCTTGTCGGAGAGCGGATCTTCGATGTAGCGTTGAATAGCGCGCTTCAAAGGCCGCGCGCCAAATGCCTCGTCGTACCCGTGCTCGACGAGAAATTCCGTGGCCGCATCAGTTCGGGTCAGCGTGTAGCCGTCTCCAGCCAGGCGTTGCTGCACCATGGCAAACACGATGCCCACGATCTCCGTGATGTGTTCCCGGCTCAGCGCATGGAACACGATGACGTCGTCGAGCCGATTGAGGAACTCGGGATTGAATACCCGGTCTACCTCGTCCCGGACCTTCTTTTCCATCATCGAGAAGTTGGTCTCGCTGTCTGACTCATGGAAGCCCAGAGCCTTGCCCTTTGTGATGTCGCGCGCACCGACGTTCGACGTCATGATCACCACCGTGTTCTTGAAGTCGATCTTCCGACCGTAGTTGTCGGTGAGGTGGCCTTCATCCAACACTTGCAGAAGGATGTTGAACACATCGGGATGCGCCTTTTCGATCTCGTCGAGGAGCACCACCGAGTAAGGCTTCCGTCGAACCGCCTTGGTCAATGCGCCCGAGTCTTCGTACCCGACGTATCCCGGCGGAGCGCCGATCAACCTGCTGACGCTGAATTTTTCCATGTATTCGGACATGTCGACCCGAATGAGTGCCTGCTCGTCCGCGAACAGGAATCGGGTGAGCGCCCGCGCGAGTTCTGTCTTGCCGACGCCGGTCGGTCCGCAGAATATGAAAGTTCCGATGGGCCGTTTCGGATCCTTTAGGCCGGCTCGCGACCGCCGGATCGCTCGCGCGATCGCGTCGATGGCTTGATCCTGTCCTACGATGGACTTGTGGATCTCCTCTTCCATCCGTAGCAGTCGTTGGGTCTCGGCTTCCTGCAAACGCGTCACCGGAATACCCGTCCAGCGGGACACGATGAAGGCGACCTCTTCCTCGGTAATCGTGGGCCGGTGGGTTTGGCGTTCTTTTTCCCACTCCTCCTGTCGCTTGCGGATCTCGCCTTGACGTTCCCGCTCTTGATCGCGCAGGCCGGCGGCCAGCTCGAAGTTTTGGTCGCGGACCGCGTCCTCCTTTTCACGGTTGATTCGCTCGAGATGCTCCTTTAGCTCGGCAACCTCCGGCGGCGGCACTTGCGCAGCCAGCCGCGAACGGGCCGCGGCCTCGTCAATGACATCGATGGCCTTGTCCGGTAGGAACCGGTCCGTGATGTATCGCTCGGAGTGTTGCGCAGCTAATTCGAGCGTACGGTCGGGGATGACGACCCGGTGATGGTCTTCGTATCGCTCGCGGAGCCCCTTCAGGATCTCGACCGTCTCTTCTACGGTGGGCGGGTCTACGATCACGGTTTGGAACCGCCGTTCGAGAGCGCCATCCTTTTCGATGTATTTGCGATACTCATTCAGTGTCGATGCTCCAACACATTGGAGCTCCCCTCGTGCGAGCGCGGGCTTCAACATATTGGATGCATCGATGGCCCCTTCCGCCGCACCTGCCCCTACCAGTGTGTGGAGTTCATCTATGAACAGGACCACGTTCTTGTTCTGCACGATCTCGTTCATTACGGCCTTGAGGCGTTCCTCGAACTGCCCCCGGTATTTGGTGCCCGCGATGACCGCGGCCATGTCCAGCGCCAACACGCGGTGGTCATGGAGCGAATCCGGCGCGTTCCCGGCTGCGATGAGCTGAGCCAAGCCCTCGACGATCGCGGTCTTTCCGACGCCGGCTTCACCGATGAGCACAGGGTTGTTCTTCTTGCGGCGCGACAACACTTCGATGACACGTTCGATCTCGGAAGTGCGCCCGATGGTCGGGTCCAGCTCTCCCTCGGCAGCAAGTGCTGTGAGATCGCGACAAAAGTGGTCGAGCGCCGGCGTCTTGGACTTCTTCTCGCCCGGGCGGGCGGCCTCGCTTGGTGCGGTTCCCGCCTTCCCACCGCTCGCCGGCATGTCCGACCCCAAGAGCCGTAGTGTCTCGGCGCGCGCCTGCTCGAGGTTGACCCCGGCATCGGCCAGGACTTGAGCGGCGATGCCCTTTTCTTCGCGAAGGAGCCCCAGCAGGAGGTGCTCGGTTCCTACGTACGAGTGGTTCAGCTCTCGCGCTTCGCTCATCGCCAGCTCGAGCACCTTCTTGGCTCGTGACGTATAGGGGAGGTCCGGACCTTCCGGCGCCGGCGCTTTTCCCTTCTTGACCGTCTCCTCGATTTTCTGCTGAATCTCGTCGAGGTCCACGTTCAAATTGGTCAGGACAGCCGCCGCCACACCCTCACCTTCGCGAATGAGTCCAAGGAGGATGTGTTCGGTGCCAACGTACTCGTGATGGAGGCGCGCTGCCTCTTCGCGAGCCATCTGGAGGACCTTACGAACTCGGTCTGTGAAGTTGTATCCGTTCATCTACTCACTCGTCTCGCTTTCATCGTTACCGTGCCATCCGATTGGCGTCCGCTTCGAGAAGATCGCGCACGTAACGCGCGCGTTCCGTGCGGCGCTCCGAATCGGACAGCGGCCGGCCATGCCGATAGGCCAAGTGGGCCGGCTGCGTGAAGATGAGAAGCTTGTTCAGGGTGTATACACTGACCTCGGAAATCAGGTTCAATCCAACGCCCAACCGCACGCCACTCGACAAGTTCATGGTCTCCTCGAACGACAGAATCCGGGCATACCGGAGCCGTCCATAGGCTCGCCATACTTTGTCCTCGATGACGGTCGGCGCCTTCCGTTGCAGAATCTCGCGAGCCTGCTGCTCGTATTCCAGCACCTGGCTCACCATCTGACTCAGGTGATCCACCAAGGCTTCCTCGGACTTCCCGAGCGTCGTTTGGTTGGAGAGCTGAAAGAAGTTTCCGATGACCTCGGAACCCTCGCCATAGAGGCCGCGAAAGGTCAGTCCGATCTGGGAGAGGCCCTGCAGGACCTTCCCAATCTCCTTCGTGAGCACTAAGCCCGGAAGGTGAATGAGAACGGACGCTCGGAGCCCCGTTCCGGCGTTCGTCGGGCACGCGGTAAGGTAACCGAATTCGGGGTGGAAGGCGACCGGCAAACGGGCCCCTAAGTCCGTGTCGAGGCGTTCGATAGCGGGGTATGCGGACTCCAGCGCGAACCCGGATTCGAGGGTTTGCAAACGCAGGTGATCTTCCTCGTTGATCATCACACCCAACCCACCGGTGGTCAGCAGTCCGGCCCCGGTCCGCGGGCCGGCGGTGGGGCTCCCGAGCCCACCAAGCTCCTTCGAGATCAGATGGCGTTCATGGAGCAGGATGCGATCGAAAGATTCCAGCTCATCGATGCGATAGAGCACCGCGTCACGCAGCACCGGAGTTTCACGGGCTGCAGCGCAGACATCGTCCAGCACGGACATCAGGTCGGCTTTGGATGCGCGAACGGTGAATGGCCGCCCTTGGAGATTCCGTGCCAGGCGAATGCGGGTCGACAGCACGATATGGCTCTCGGGCCCACTGGCATCGAGCCAGGACATGCCACCATCGGGAAGGAGCGTGAGGTCGACGGTCATTCCAACTCCCGAATCCGGTCACGCAGTTCTGCGGCGGCTTCGAAATCTTCGGCGTTTATGGAGCGTTGGAGCTGGTTACGAAGGTGGGTGAGTTCAGGCGCCGGGCTCGTCGGGTCTACGTCACCCGGCGTCAGATAGACCTCGCCCACATGCTGAGTCGATCCGTGGATCCGCCGCAGTAGTTCGCGCAGATGTGAGTCGAACGTATCGTAGCAATGCGGACAGCCCAGCCGTCCAGTGTCCCGGAAATCCTGCAGAGTTGCATCACAGAATTCGCAGTGCCGCATATCGGTTGTTGCGGGAAGCGCAACGGAGGCCGCGGTGCCCATGCCGACGGACGCCAGGAACCCGGCCAACGGCAGCTTCGACACCCCGGTGTGCACGCCCTCTTGTTCCGCGCATTCTTCACACAGATGGGACGAGGTCACCTCGTTGTCCTTGATTTGCTTCAAGTGAATCGATGCCGGTCGCTGACCGCAGCGTTCGCATTGCATCAGAGTAGTACCTCCGATGATTCCGCCTCCGACAGGCGACCATCTTGCAGTCGGAGAATCCGATCGGCGGACTCCGCGAGTTCACGGTTGTGCGTGACCACGATCAGCGTGGTCTCGAGTTTGCGCACTATGTCGAATAAGAGATCGTGCAACCGCTCCGAATGGACGTGGTCGAGGTTGCCGCTGGGTTCGTCCGCCAGCAGTACTTTAGGCTCAGTCACGAGGGCTCGAGCGACCGCACAGCGTTGCTGTTCTCCGCCGGACAACTGCGCCGGTCGATGCTTCAGCCGACTGCTCAAACCGACCGATTCCAGCATTGCCGCAGCCCGGTCACGGGCCGTCTTCTGCGGCACGCCTCCGATCGCCAAGGGCATCATCACGTTTTCCAGCACATCGAAGTCGCGCAGGAGATGGTGGAACTGAAACACGAAACCAATGTCCCTATTGCGGAGCGTGTCGCGAGTGTCGGGGGCCAGGGTCGAGTAGGGTGTGCCATCCAACCAGATCTCGCCGTCCGTCGGTGTGTCGAGGGCGCCAAGAAGGTGGAGCAGCGTGCTCTTTCCCGATCCACTGGCACCGACGATCGAAACGATCTGACCGCGCGCCACGCTGACGTCCACGTTTTCGAGCACTTCTACGAGTTCCAGGTTGCCTTCTTGGAACACCTTGCGGAGCCCCCGCGCCTCGAGCATCGCGGTCATTCGTAGCGAATCGCATCTACCGGATTCAGCATTCCGGCCTGTCGCGCTGGGTAGAACGTGGCAATGGTTGCGACTGCGATGCTGGCCACAATCACGATGGCCACGTCAAGAGGGTGGAATCGCACTGGAAGGTGGTCGATGAAATACACACTTGGATCGAGGGAAATGAGATGCCGCTGATCGAAGACGCGGCCGACGACTAGGCCCAGCGTGGTTCCAAGAGCGGTGCCCACGAGCCCGATGACGGCCCCCTGGAAGATGAACATCCGCCTTACGGCCGCTGCCGGCAGGCCCATGGCGCGCAGAATGCCAATCTCGCGCGTTTTTTCCGTCACGAGCATGGTGAGCGTGCTGACGATGTTGAAGGCCGCCACCACCACGATAAGCAGAAGCACCACCCCCATGGCGAGCTTTTCGAGTTGGAGGGCCGCGAAGAGCTGGCTGTTCTGTTTTTGCCAGTCTTCCGCCCTGTACCTCGGGCCCAGGGATTCGGCGAGTTCAGTTCCAACCTCCGGTGCAATCCACGGATCCAAGAGGCGGACTTGCAGACCAGTTACGGCCGTGTCGAGCGCCGCGAACTCTTGCGCGATGGTACGGGACATCACCGAATAGGCGTTGTCATACTCGTACATTCCGGTCTCGAAAATCCCGGTGACCTCGAAGAACCATATCTTGGGGTAGAACGCTCCGAGAGACGCGCTGTATGTGCTGCCGCCGGGTGACACCAGGCGCACGCGGTCTCCAGGGTAAGCCGACATCCTCCGCGCGATCCCACTTCCCAGCACGATTGCCCCATCTACGTCGCTCCGCGTTGTCGAGAACGAGAGGTCGCCACTCAAAAATGTCGCGGCAATCGGTGTGGCGGCAGCAGTTCCCGTATCGGGCTCGATACCGAGGACGTAGAGCCCTTCGTTGTAATCGTAACCTGCGTTGATGAGCCCTTGGGTCAACACGAAAGGATGGACAGATACCACTTCGGGATGTTCGCTCACCACACCGAGTGCGTATTGCCAGTTGTCTAGGCGGAGCCCTAGCCCGTAGGTCAGGATACTGATATGAGGGCTGGCCACGAAGATCTTGTTGCGGAGTTCCGTCGTCAGGCCGTTCATCACGCCCATCACCACGATCAACGCCATCACGCCGACAGTGACTCCACCGATCGCGATGAGCGAAATGAGCGAAATGAGCCGTGAAGATCGGCGACTGCGCAGATAGCGCGACGCCAGGCGGACGTCCAGCCTCATGATTCCGGCCTCAACATCGGGAACAGGATCACCTCGCGAATGGAGTGTTCCCCCGCCAATAACATGACCAGCCGATCGATCCCCATTCCAAAACCGCCGGTTGGGGGCATGCCGTACTCCAGGGCGCGCAGGTAGTCCTCGTCGATCGGGTGGGCCTCGTCGTCACCTTCCGTTCGGGATCGGGCCTGTGCCTCGAAACGGGCGCGTTGATCTTCCGGGTCGTTGAGCTCGCTGAAGGCATTCGCAATCTCTTGCCCGTTGATGTACAACTCGAACCGCTCCGCCAGCCGATCGTTGCCCCGCTTGGGTTTGGCGAGTGGTGACAATTCGATCGGGTAGTCGATCACGAAGGTGGGTTGCACCAAGTTCGGTTCCACGAATTCGCCGAAGACCTCATCTACGGCTTTCACGAAGCCCATGGATGCGGTGTCCTTGACGCCCCGTTCGTCCAGCGCCTTGCGCAGCTCCTCGACCGTGGCCTTGGCAAGGTCGATCTTGGCATGCTGCTCGATGAGCTGTACGTAGGGGCGTCGCGGCCATGGGCGGGTGAAATCGAATGTCGTGTCGAAACGGTCGACCGTTGCGCTACCCGCGACTTCGGTGACGACACCATGGATCATCTCTTCGGTCATCTCCATGATGTCGTTGTAGTCCATGTACGCGCGGTAGAACTCCAACATGGTGAATTCCGGATTGTGCGTCCGGTCGACACCCTCGTTGCGAAAATCCTTCCCAATCTCGTATACGGCTTCGATGCCCCCCACGATGCATCGCTTCAAATACAGCTCTGTAGCGATGCGTAGGTAGAAGTCGGAGTCCAGCACCTTGTAGAACGTGGTAAACGGGCGCGCTAGCGCGCCGCCGTATAGCGGTTGCAGCACTGGGGTTTCGACTTCGAGGAACCCCTGCTGATCCAGGTACCGGCGGAGCGCTCTAATCACTTGTGCGCGGAGCTCGAACACGCGGTGCCGCTCGGGGTGAACCGCGAGGTCCGCGTACCGTTGCCTCGCGCGGAGTTCGGGGTCGTGCAGATCTCCGTGTTGCTCTCCCTCAGAGTCCTGCTTTCCCGTGGGCAGCGGCCGGAGCGCTTTCGAAAGCAACTCGACCGTTTCGGCATGAACGGTGACCTCGCCGGTGCGGGTGCGGAACATGTATCCGTTTACCCCAATGTGATCTCCGAGGTCGATCAGTTTTACCAACGCATAAGCATCTTCCCCAATGTCGTCGCGCTTGAGGTACGCCTGTACGCGGCCCGATCCATCGACGATATGGAGAAACGTGGTCTTTCCGTGCCCCCGGAGGCCCATGATTCTGCCGGCCACCCGCACGGGTACCCGAGGCACTTCGCTGCCCGCATTGCCCTCTGCGGTTTCGAACGCGTCGATGGCTGCGGTGGCCATGTGAGTCCGTTCGAAGCGATATGCGAACGGGGTTACACCGAGCGCTCGGATCTCCATGAGCTTTTCGCGTCGCGCTTCTTCGACGAACGACCGCGTGCTCACGCTGCCCTACCCCCGAACTGCTTGAGGAAGCTCTCGATGAAAGGATCGATGGACCCATCCATGACCGATTGCACGTCGGAAATCTTGGTCTCGGTGCGGTGGTCGTTCACCATCGTATAGGGCTGAAACACATACGACCGGATCTGGTTTCCCCAACTGTTATCGGTTTTCGTTGCCTCGACCTTGGCCTTTTCCTTTTCTTGCTCTTCGAGAGCCCGCTGGTAGAGCGCGGCCTTCAACATCTTGAGGGCCGTAGCTCGATTCTTGTGTTGGCTACGCTCCTGCTGACACGAGACGGCAATACCGGTTGGCAAGTGCCGCAGCCGGACGGCGGACGACGTCTTGTTGACGTGCTGGCCGCCAGCACCGGATGCCCGGAACACCTCCATCTCGATGTCGTCGTCTTTTAGATCGATCTCTACGGTGTCGTCAACGACGGGGTACACGAACACCGAGGCGAACGATGTGTGGCGCCGAGATTGTGAATCGAACGGCGAAATCCGCACGAGCCGGTGTACGCCCTTCTCCGCTTTCAGGTACCCATAGGCGTATTCACCAGTGATCTCCATCGCGACCGACTTGATCCCGGCCTCTTCGCCCGGGAGGAGGTCGAGCAGTTGCACCTTCAAGCCACGGCGTTCGGCCCATCGAGTGTACATCCGCATCAACATCTCGGCCCAGTCCTGCGACTCGGTCCCCCCGGCACCAGGATGGATAGTCAGCAACGCGTCCCGCCCGTCGTCGGCTCCCTGGAGCATGTTCTGCAGCTCCAGGGCTTTGAGCTTCACGAGCAGCGCCGCAGCCTCCTCTTCCAAACTCTCTTCGAGTTCGGCGTCGGGATCGTCGGCGATCAACTCGGCGATTTCACATCCATCAGCCGTCCGTTTCTCGATTTCCAAGAACGGATCGGTCCAGCGTTTGAGTTGGCGGGTTTCTTCAACGACGACGCGGGCCTTGCCGGAATCGTCCCAGAACCCCGGCTGCGTCATGCTGGCTTCGAGCTTTTTTAGGCGGGCAATCTTGCTGGCGAGGTCAAAGATAACCTCGGAGTTCCTCGAGTCTCCGTTGAATATCGGCGAGTTGTTCGGTCGCAGCCGTGGGCATGCGGTCTCCTAGAATGTCAATCCGAATTGCACAAGGAGCCGCAGACTCAGCAACGAGTCAGCGGCTCGGCTAACGCCCTAAATATATGTGAAATGGTGGGATGGTGGGGCTAGAAGATTTTCTCTCCGCCGGCCAAGATCTCGTTCAGGGCATCATTGAAGAACGAGTTGGAATCCGCCAGCTCCTCGCCAACCTGCTGGACGAATTCCTCCCAGCTTTTCTTGATCTCTTCCTCAAATGCCTCTTTGAGATTGCCCTGCTCGAGTGCCTGCTGACGTTTCTCGGGCTGGTAGACCATCATGTCAGACACCAATGCCCGCGCTAAACGGCGGGCCTTGGCTTTGGGGTCCCGATTGAGGAACGGGTTGATTGCACGTGCTTTAGGTGGTGTCGGCTCAGGTGTTACTTGAGGTGCAAGCGGTGCCGATTCCGGTGGTGATACCATCTCCGGCTCGGGCAGCGCGACGGGCTCAGATGTAGCGGGCGGTTCGACCGCCGCCGGAACTGGCGTCGCCTGAACGGGCTCCGGTACGGGCGGTGCCGGCATGGCTGCGCCGAGGTTGGGTCGGAACACGGGAGCGGAGGGGCGCGGGGGTGCCTCGGGCGTCAATGGCTGTGCCGGGGTTTCCACTGCCGGTTCCACCGGTTCGGGTTCCGGCGCAGGTTCCGGTGTTGAGACCGGAGCTGCCGGAGCCTGGGCTGCCTCTGGTTCGGGCAACGACCACGATGGCGTGATGGGCCGCGATAGTCGGGGGGCCACCGGGCGCGGCGGCGTTTCCGGGGCAGTAGGGGCCGCGACCGGAGGGGCTAGTGGAACGTGGACGGGTTCCGGTGCTTGGGGCTGTGGCGCGACGGGTTCCGGTGCTTGGGGCTGTGGCGCTACCGGTTCCGGTGCTTGGGGCTCCAGCACTACCGGTAGGGGTGTTGGCTCGGGGCGCCATTCCGGTTGGACAGGAGGCTCCACTCTCACCTGCGGAGCCGTGGTGCGCTCCTGCGCTGCGACAGTCACGGCGGGTGCAGTATCCGTGGCAATGCCGAATACATCAGAACACACTTTGCACCGTGCCCGGACCTGCCCGCCAGTCACTCGATTCGGGTCGATGCGGTATATCGTTTCACACGAAGGACAACTGACGTTCATCGAGCCTGTTCCCCCTCCATCTACTGCGCGTCACCCCTACGGTCGACTACGAATACTGATCCCGGGAGCGTCTTCGCATAGCTTTTCATTTCAGTGGCAAGTTCCGACACCTCGGCAGGGTGAGAAAACTTGCGCCGTTCGTTTGTTACGATTCCAATAGACAGCGTCATGAGCGGCACCCGATGCAGGTGCCCACGCCGATCTTTTCCAAAAAAGTACCCCGCTCGCTGATCCTGTTCGTTGTATTGGTACGGAATCAGCGTGTCGAACACTCCGAGCACCTCACCGCACACGTCCTGAATCATGGGTAGCGCCAGCACCATGATGAAGTCATCACCCCCGATGTGCCCAACGAACCCGTCTTCTGGACAGATGCCCTTGACCACGTCCCGCAGAATGCGCGAGAGAATGAAAATTATACGATCGCCGTCGTAATAGCTGTAGCGATCGTTGAACTCCTTGAAATGATCCAGATCGACATAACATACGGCGAACATATCGCCGGTGTCGAGGCGTTCACGGATGTTTCGTTCGATCTCCGTCGTCCCCGGCAAGCGCGTCGACGGATGGACCGCGACGTTGCGCTCAGTGCGCGAGAGGAGTACTCCCAGGCGGCTCCGCTGCTCATCGGGCGCGATGATCGGAGTCAGCACTTCGTCAGCCCCAGCCTCAAACCATTCCAGTACCTCATCCGACGCGTGCCTGCCCGAAATGAAAACCACCGGAACGATGGCTGTGTAGGGGTCCCTTTTTAGCGTGCGGCAGAGCCCTGCCCCGTGGGCTCCCGCCCGGTCGGCATCGATAACGATGACGGATGGCGGCGTACGCAGGGCGATCGTGGCGACCTCGTCGTGGTCGGTGAGGGGCACCAACGAAAGCTGAACCTGCTCTGACCAGGTGGCAATGAGGTCAGGGGCAGCTTCTGCAGTCGGTGAATAGTAGATGACGGTGGGGCGAGTCCGCACCAGCCTCCCCTGTTAGCACTTGGAGCGAAAGTCCGGCAAACTTAGACGGGATGGGGGGGTAGGTCAAATCAGCGGTGGGTGCCAATCTTGGCCGTTTCGGATCAAAATCCCACTGCGACACTCACCACCCCCTGCATCCGCCCGTTCTCGCGCTTCCAAATGGCCGAGTTGAGATGAACGGTCCGACCGTTCCGCGACAATCGCACGGTCACGAAGGCATCGATCGCACTCAATAAATGATTAGCAAGAACGAGACCGAGGTATTGGGAAGCTTGGCGAAACGACTCGTCACTGCGTTGGATCGACTGGCGGTACAGGTCCTGTTCCAGTCCGGCGTTTCGCCATGACCATCGGAAGTTCTCTCCGATCGCCCGGCGCCGGTAGAACTCCAATGCCTGTTGGTACTCGAGTGAACCGGGGTCGGGCAGCGAATCGGGGTTAGTGAAAAAGGTCTCGCGCGCCAACCTCCAGATGCTTCCATTGAAGATCCGTTCGTCGGTTGGCGGTACCAGCGCGGCCCCTGGGTCGGTGTCGAACGGGCCGCTTTCGATGAACTTCTGCATCTGTTCGAAATACTCGAAAACGGTATCACGGATGACGGGGTTGAACGGTTGCCTGGCGACCTGGAGTGCCAGGTCGCGATACCGGTCGGCTGCTTGCCGTCCGTCACCCTGCAGTGCGAAGAACCGCGTAATGAGTAGGGCCTCGATGGCCAGGTACAGCGCGCCCCGTTCCTGCCCCATCATGAGCTGGCCGCTACCCGGGATGATCGCTGACGCCAGCGGTGGCAGCCAACCTGGCCGTTCCGTTGCCACCACGGTGTCGGGCGGCGCGGTTACCAAAACGGGATTCGAGGCCGAGGTGAATCTCGGTGCCTGCAATTGGGCGACCGCCTGCCCAGGCATCAACGCGAGCGCGACGAGCGCGCTAGAGGGCAGCGCGAAGGCTGATATACGTCGGTTCATCAAAGCTCGATTGCGCGAAGAACACCCGTGCAAAATCCAAACTCAGCCGACCCACCCGAAACCCGACTCCGATGGATGGTCCGCCGGCTTCCGAATGGAGGAACGCGTACCCAGCGCGGAGCCGAACGACGTCTTGATACCCTAGGTCGACCCCCATGCGCGCGTCCGGGTTGGTATAGGTCCCCCAGCGATTCCGGACATCGAACATCAACAACACGTCGAGTGCCTGCTCGACCCCGCGGGGTCTGGGAAGGTCGATTCGGTACGCGATTCCGGCCTGCACGCGGGTCGGCAGTGGGTCGGCCTGGTCGCGGTTGTTGATCTGGAGTTTGAACCCGAGGTGTTGAACGGCAAGTCCAAGCCGGAGACGCTCCTCCGCGCCGAAGGCATATTGGGCGCCAAAATCGACCGCGTGCGTCGTCCCGACGAAGGTCGGAAAGAGTGTGCAGTTGCCCGAGCAATCTTGCCGGAACTGGATCAACTTGTAGTTGAGGCCGAACGTGAATCGCGTGACAATCTCGGTAGCGTATGACGCGAGCAGTTCGATGTTTTTGGGAGAGATACGGCCCACGGGCAGGCCCGGTCCTAGAACAACCTCCTGCGCACCGAAATCCACGAGATATGCCGCGACGCCGATGACACCGAAACGGGACGCACGCAGGTATCCGGACAGTACCGTGTTGTTCGATGCGAACGTATTGGCGTGATGGATCCCGATCTCGGAACTCCGCATAAGGGCCAGGCCGGCCGGGTTCCAAAAAGCTGACTCGCTACTGCCCCCAATGGCAACCGATGCCTGCCCTCCAGCAGCAGCACGGGCGCCTACGGGGATAAGAAGGAATGTGCCGCCTTCGTCGAGTCCACGGTCTTGCGCGGCACTGGGCCTCGCAAATGTAGACAGAGCGACGAGAACTACCAGGCTAGAACGACTTGGCCTCATCTATCAGCATGATGGGAATACCGTCGTCGACGGCGTAGATCAGTCGGCAAGCCTGGCACACGAGCTGTTCACCATCATCTGTCTTGTGCTCGAGTTCGCCCTTGCACTTGGGGCACACCAGAATCTCGAGCAGTTCTTTGGGTACGCTCATCAAGTCCTCGGTTCGGGTACAGGAAGTCCGAGTCGCCTCAGATGTTGGGGCGATTTCCGCCATTTGGGAAGGACCTTGACCCGAAGGTCGAGGTACACGCGCTGGCCCACCAATGTTTCCGTGGCCTCCCGGGCCGCTTGGCCAATCGTCTTGATGGTCCGGCCCTTCCGACCAATCACCATTCCCTTCTGCGACTCCCGTTCGACAAAAATCGTGGCCCGAATATACACCGGATCTCGATCCTCTTGGTACTCATCGACCTCAACGGATACGGCGTACGGAAGTTCCTGCTCGAGTTCGTTGAACGCGGCGCCTCGAATGAACTCTCCGGCAAAGAAACGGACCGGTTGGGCGCTTGCGCTGTCAGGGTCGTGGCGGAACGGCCCAGGGCGGGCGCGGGCGCGACACCACTCGATGAGGGGCTCGAGCCCCTGGCCCGATACCGCCGAGACGGGAAGGTGGGAAGACGGGAAGGCGGGAAGTGTTTCGACTACGTCAGATTTGGTGAGCAGGGTGA